>CAZVWD010000044.1:0-4770 GCA_964630715.1 uncultured archaeon | reverse complement strand
ACAATAACTTCCAACTCCAAAGATAATTTAAACCTAGTTTAACTCCTTAAGAACCATAAAAGTTTCCGTTTCAACAACCCCGCTTAATAATCTTATTTTATCAAGCATTTCATTTAACTCTGATTTTGCTAAATATGTTTCAATAATCAAATCAAACCTTCCAGAAACGTGTGAAATTTTATGTGCGCCAAGTTCAACCAATTTTTTTTCAACAACTAAGAGATTTTGTTTTGCATTAATTTTCAACCCAATAATCGCATTAGCTGAACGATTTGTATTAATAGTAAATTTTTTTATTTCCCCAGTTTCAATTAATTTTTTTACTCTTTGACGAATCATACCTTCAGAGACATTTAATTTTTGGGCAATTTGTAAATAAGGAGTTCTAGCATCAAGAGTTAGAATATTTAATATTTCTTTATTAATTGTATCCACAATAAAATCACTTAGGAAAAGGTTTATAAAAAGTACGTAAAACATATAATTTATACGAAATTAGTAAAAGGTGTTTTTTTGAACAATGTTGAAGTTTTAAAAATTGGAGGAGGAATTCTCCAAAATAAAGATTGTTTTGATCATGTAATAAATGTTGTAAAAGATAAAAAAGACACAGGAAAAGAAATTATTATTGTTCAATCAGCATTATATGGGGTGACGGATTATTTAATTGACTCAATGAGACATAGTTTTGATAGCCCAGAAAAAGTTGATTCAATAATACAAGAACTTAAGAAAAAACATTTCAAGTATTTAGACTTTATAAAAAATGAAAAAGTAAAAGAACAAGCAATGTTTGAAATAAATGATAAAATTTCAATTCTTGAAAAATTCTTTTTTGGAATTAGTTACTTAAAAGAAATTAGTCCACGAAGTCGCGACATGATTCAAAGCTTTGGAGAAAGATTAAGCCCGATTGTACTTGAAGCTTTTTTAAAAGATAATGAAATTGACGCCAGATTTATTGACGCGGAAGAAGCAGGAATAACAAGTGAAGGAAATTTTGAAAAAGCATCAACAAATATAGAAAAAACAAGTGAAAAATTACAACAACTAAAAAAAGAATTAACAAAAAAAGTTTTATTACTACCAGGGTATTATGGAATTGATGAAAATGGAGATGTAAAAACATTTGGCAGAGGAGGAACAGATTACAGTGCTGGGTTTATTGCAAATATATTTGACGCAAAACTAGAAATTTGGAAAGATGTTTCAGGATTTATGTCAGCTGACCCAAAATTAGTTGAAAATGCAATTCAAATTGATTGTTTAAGTTATAGCGAAGCAGAAGAATTAGGATATTTAGGCGCAAAAATATTACACCCACGAACAATGGCACCACTTCAAGAAAAACAATTAGAAGCTGAAGTAAAAAATTTATTTGACCCAACAAAAAAAGGTACAATAATTGGACAAGGATGTTTAACAAACAAACCAAAATCAATCACAGCAACTGATGTTACAATAATTAACATCGCAACACCAAACATGGTCGATAGTGCTGGTTTCTCAGGAAGACTATTCTCGACATTAAGCGAAAATAATATTGCAGTTGATCTTATTTCAACATCAGAAACTGCAATTTCATTTAGCATATTACCAAAAGACACAGAAAAAACACAAAACGCATTAAAAGTTTTTGAAAATTGCAAAATTAAAACATTTGAAAACTTTTCATTAATTGGTGTTGTTGGAGAAGGCCTAAGAAATTCAGTTGGTTTAGCAGGAAAAGTATTTTCCGCAGTTGCACAAGAAGGAGTAAATATTGAATTAATAACACAGGGCGCAAGTGAAATAAATATTAGTTTTGTTGTTAAAAAAGATATGCGTGATAAAACAATAAAAGCAGTGCACGAAAAAATAATTGCACAATAAAAAGCCAATCTTAATTATTTATAACAACAAATTTTATTAACTTGAAAAGACACTAAATATATATGAAATTCAAACAAATGCACATAATAATTATACTATTATTAATACTACTCTCTTTTGCAGGAAGTCTTTATTGTTATAATTCTCTGCCAGAACAAATGCCAACACATTGGAATGCACAAGGAGAAATTAATGGTTATTCATCAAAAAACTTTGGATTATTCTTTTTACCCGTAATCGAAATTATTTTAGCAGTAATATTTGTAATAATCCCATTAATTGAACCTAATAAAAAAAATGTTAAAAAATTTATAAAACACTACAATATGTTTGCTATTATAATGATAGGATTTTTTGCATATTTACATTGGTTAATTTTACTAACCGCACAAGGATATAATATTAATTTTATACAATTTTTTGTTCCTGCGTTTGGAGTATTATTTTATTTTGTAGGAATAATGACAAAACATGCAAAACAAAATTATATGATTGGAATTAGAACACCTTGGACACTTGCTAGTGAAGAAGTTTGGGATAAAACCCACGAACTCGGAGGAAATTTATTCGAGCTTTGTGGAATAATTGCATTCTTTGGAATTTTATTTCCAAGCATTGGATTTTGGTTAATAATAATCCCAGTAATTGCAAGTGCAGTTATAATGATTGCTTACTCTTACTTTGAATATACAAAAATTAAAAAAACTAAAGTGAAAAAATGACTAATGAAAAAAGCAAAGTATATTTCATTCCAATTAATTCATATGATGAAACTAATACTATTTCAAATTCAGCACAAAAATTACTTGAAAAATTAGTTGAAGAAAATAATATTAAACTTGAAAAAAATATTGTAATTAAAGTTCACTTTGGAGAAAAAGGAAATATTACTTATATTAAACCAGAAAACTATCTTGGAATAATTGATTATTTAAAAGAAAAAAAATGTAGTCCAAGTTATATTGAAACAAATGTTTTATACAAAGGTGAGCGAACATTTTCTAGCACACACAAAAAAATTGCTAAAGAACATGGATTTACACAATTACCAATCATTATTGCTGATGGAGACCATGGCGAAAATTATACCCAAATCACAATTAACAAAAAACATTTTAAAACATGCAAAATTGGAAGTGAATTTGTTAAACGAAAACAATTAATTGTTCTTGCACACTTCAAAGGACATATTATGGCTGGTTTTGGAGGCGCAATAAAACAAATTTCTATGGGTTGTGCTTCTCGCGGAGGAAAACTTGCAATGCACTCACAAAGTAAACCCCTAATTAACCCACTAGCGTGCAAAAAATGTAACACTTGTGTTGCACACTGTCCAACTGACGCATGTATAATTTCAACAATCCCCCATATTGATTACAAAAAATGTATTGGGTGTGCTAATTGTATTGCTGTTTGTCCACACAATGCTGTAAAAATTAATTGGGCAAGTACTTTGCCAAACGAATTTCATGAAAAATTAGCTGAATATGCTCTTGCCGCAACACTGGACGAAAATGGAAATAAAAAAGAATTAATGTTTGTAAATTTTGTTTTTAATATAACAAAAAATTGTGATTGTCATGGAAATGAAATGAAACCTATTGCAAAAGACATTGGAATTTTTGCAAGCACTGATCCTGTTGCTCTTGACAAAGCATGCCTTGATATGTTAAGTGAAAAAGAAGGGAAAAAAATATTTAGTGGAGACCACACACTAGAATATGCAGAACAAATTGGTCTTGGAACAACTAAATACGAATTAATTAAAATAAAATAAACTTGAATTTTTATTACCCTAATTTAATAAATAAATTTAGTTTCAATAAAACAATATATTTCAAAAGGATTAAATATTAATCAATCCTAATATTAATATGAAAAAAATAATTCTAATATTATGTATACTTCTAGTATTTTCATTTGGTTGTATTGATCATTCAAATGAAGCAAAAGAAATTCGAGACACAATTGAAATAAAAATTTTGGAACTTTCAAACTCAAGCGAAATCTTATTACTAGATAATTGTAAAATTGAATTTGAAAATATATTACAAGAGCCTTACCCTAACATAAAAGACCTTAATTCAAAATACAATGAATGTAATAACTTAGTAAATCAAATTATTACTAAAACAAACGATTTGATTGATTATATTGCATCAAATCAATGGAAATTAAGTAGAACATTTGATTTAGAACTTGATAACTATATTAACGAAGTAGAATATTTTTCTATTAATGCATCAATAATCAAAACCGACATGCAAATTAATATTGAAAAGTTCAAGTTAAGCGAGATAAATAAGACTTGTTTAGAAGAAACTACACAACTAGCGTGTGTAGAATGTTGCCAAAACCATTTTAATACAAACGAACTTAATTATTATAATGAATGTAAGAGTGAATGTACAATAATTGGGTGATATAGATGACTAGATTTGATGTAATGATGGGAAAAGAAAATAATAGCACAGAAGAAAAAAGTAAACTTACTTTAGAATTTGATGAAAACGACGACGTTCTAAAATGTATAAAACAAGGAATGCTTGATAACAATGTTAAAGAAGCTAGTGTAAAAGCAATTAATGGAAAATTAATATCTGGTTTAATTAATGCAAAAGAAGGTCGAACTCGAGTTGAAGATGCAGAATTAATTAATGCAAAAGGAAAATTCAAGTTTGGGGGAGATGAACTTTGGGGAAATATAGAAGTTTTTACCGAAGGAATAAAACCAATTGTTGGACCTTTATTACAAGGAAAAGCTGCACAAGGATTAACAATTACTTTTGAATATTAATATTTTAAAATTAAAACAATTTATTAATTACAATTCATTTATTCAACTTGTTAAAAACCTAACTAAACTTGGAATTAAGGCTCAAATGCGTTTTGTCGAAG
>CAZVWD010000043.1:0-7002 GCA_964630715.1 uncultured archaeon | reverse complement strand
CCTGTAGCTTAGTGCTTTCAAGAGTTCAAATCTCTTCCCCTGCATTGATTTGTCAATGCAAATAATAAGAAAAATGGCAAAGCCAAAATATTATATTTCAAAAAAAATTGAAAACAAATAGTACAATTTTGTACGAGTAACTCAAAAAGAGAAGCGAAAAAAAGGTGAAAAAAATGTCAAAGAAAAAGTTAGAAACAAGAAAACTAGTTGCTAGTTTAGAAAAAACAGGTCGTAAGACTAAAAAAGAATTTTGGAAAGATATGGCTGCGAGAGTAAATAAACCAACAAGACAAAATATTGTAGTTAATATTAGCAAAATTGATGAAATGGCTAAAAAATACAAAGGAAAAATCTTAGTAATCCCTGGAAAAATTTTATCAGTTGGAGACTTAGAAGAAAAAGTAAAAGTTGTTGCAGTTACTGCATCAGAAAAAGCAATAGAAAAAATCTCTGCAAAAGGAGAATTTATATTTTTAAAAGATTTTGTTGATGAAAAAGCAAAATTAAACGACATAGTGATGGTGAAATAAGATGATCGTAAACGCAGAAGGATTAGTTGCAGGAAGACTTGCAAGCAAAGTTGCTAAAGCAGCAATAAACGGCGAAGACGTAGTTATAATTAATGCTGAAAAAGTAGTTTTAGTAGGAAAACAAACAGCAATTATGCCTAAATTCCAACAAAGAGTTGACGCAGGCGTAAAATCAAACCCCCATTATGGACCAAAATATGATAGAATTCCAAGCAAAATGTTAAGAAGAATGATTAAAGGAATGCTACCAAACAAAAGTAGAACTGCAGAAAAACTATTAAAACAAATATACATTTACAATTCAACAACAGACAAGGTTGACATTACAAAAGCAATAACCATGGAAGACATTAAGTGTAATGAAAAACACGACTTTATGTTACTTGAGGATGTTGCAAAAGCATTAGGTGGAAAGTGGTAATATGACTAGCGAAATAACACAAGAGAAAATAATTACTGAAAAGAAAAGAATTAAACCCGCAACAAAAAAAGCAGGTATGCAAGTAAGAGCAAAGAAAAAAACTGCTATTGCAAGAGCAATTATTAAAAAAGGAAATGGAAAAGTAAAAATTAATCACATAAATTTAGAAGTTTATTCAGACGGACATTTAAGAGACATGATTAGAGAACCACTAAAAATTGCCGAAGAAGTTACAGGCGAATTTGATATTAATATTACTGTTAAAGGATCAGGAAGTATTAGTCAAGCATTTGCAGTAAGAAGTGCAATCGCAAAAGCAATTGTAAGAGCAAAAGGGAAAAAATTTAAAGATTTATTCTTGCTATATGATAGAACATTATTAGTTGATGATGTAAGACAAGTAGAATCAAAGAAACCACTTGGACCAAAAGCAAGAGCAAAGAAACAACAAAGTAAGAGGTAATGAAAATGATTATACCAGTAAGATGTTTTTCATGCGGAAGACCCATTGCGGGACAATATCATGAATTCAAAGAAAGAACCGAAGCCGGAGAAGACCCTGGAAAAGTTCTTGATGATTTAAAAATAACCAAATATTGTTGTAGAAAAATGCTATTAACAAGTGTAGATTTAACAGATGAAATAATGAAATATCAAAGATAAGGTGAAAAGATATGGCACAAAGAGAAATAGAAACAAGAAATGAAGAAGATGAAAGCGAAATATACAAAGGCAAAGAATTGTTGATTGATATTGAAACTTACTTAAAAAGTGGAGTACATATCGGAACAAAATTCAAAAGCGGAGAAATGGCACCTTACATTTTCAAAAAAAGAAAAGACGGACTTATGGTATTCAACATTGAAACAATTGATACACGAATAAAAGCTGTTGCGAAATTAATTGCACAATACGACCCAAAAGACGTTGCAATCGTTTGTAGAAAATTATACGGACATACACCAATCAAAAAATTTGCATCACTTACTGGAACACGAGCATTCACAGGAAGATTTATTCCAGGAACTATAACTAATCCACAAGCAAGGATTTTTTACGAACCAAAATTAGTATTAATATGTGACTCTCAATCAGACACACAAGCACTTAAAGAAGCATTTGAATCACATTTGCCAATAATTGCTATCGCTGGAAGTGAATCTCCTCTGCAACACATTGATGTGGTAATACCAGCAAATAACAAAGGAAGAAAATCTTTGGCATTAATATTTTATTTACTTGCAAGAGAAGTTCTTGTTGCACGTGGCGAAATAGAAAAAAGCGCTTTCACAACAAATATTGAAGATTTTGAACAAAAACTTGAAGATTCAAACAAAAGAAAGAAATTTGTTCCACGCACTAACAGCAGACCTACTAGAAGACCAAGATACTAGTTAGATTTCGCTTATTAACTATAACAAGTAAATTTAAATACTTGTTCTAACCTAATAATAATGAGGGGATGTTGTGGCAAATTCTAATACATTTGAACTGCTGGAAAGACTTGGTCTTACAGAATACGAAGCAAAAACCCTAAGTACACTATTTAAGTTAAAAGAAGCAGAAGCCCCAAATATCTCAAGAACTGCCCAAGTACCAAAAACACGTGTTTATGATGTTCTTGAAAAATTAATTAAAAAAGATTTATTAATTGAAATCAAAGGCAGACCAAAACTTTATCGAGCAATTGATCCTCAAAAAGCAATTGACTTACTTATAACCACTAAAAAAGAACAACTTGATCAATTAAAAGAAGATGCTACTGAACTTAAAGATGAATTATTATTATACACTAGCCATGATGAAAAAGGCGAACGCGTAATGAAAGTAAAAGATAAACAAGATTTTGAAAGAATACTTGGACAAGAATTACTTAAAGCTAACACTAGCATTCACGGACTAACAGAAATAACTGATAACCACGACATAATTCATGATGCGCTCTCAAAAGCAAAAAATAAAAATATTAAAATAAAATTACTAAATTCTTACCCTTCAAAAAAATTACAAACCCATGGTGAAATAAGACACTTAAATCATGGACTTAACGCTTTTATTATTGATAATAAAAAAGTTGTTCTTGCAATAAGTGATTTTAAAAAAGACAAACCAGAATATAACTTTACTATTTTAAACGAACATGAAGCAATTGCAAATGCACTCACACACTACTTTGATGCACACTGGAAAAGTGGAAAAGAATATTAAGTGATAATTAATGCACCCATTTAGAAGAAGCATTCTCAAACGAGCTTTACAAAAAGTGAGAGATTTAAAAAAACAAGGTAAATTTAGAGAAGCTATGATTAAAAGAGAACAATTAAGATTAGAAGACCAAGCAACACTTAAGCCACAACTTGAAGGAAACCAAAATAAATAGAATAACACAAATTACCAATGAATTTAAACATTCCTTAACTATTTTTTTATTATGGAAGAAATAAAAGTCCCTGGTCAAAGCAATGATGAAATTAAAAAAACTGCTTTTCGTTACGCTGTAAAAAATGCATTTGAACATGATGGTGTTGCACAAATTGGCGCTGTTGTTGGAAAAGTAAAAGCACTATTTCCTGACATTATTTTAGGTTCAGCAATGCCACTAATAAATACAGCTGTAAAAGAAGCTAATTCTTTAAGTAAAGAAAAATTAAAAGAAACTTATGATTTATTTAATGAAGCTGGATTTGAACTTAAACAAGTAGAAAAAGAAAAAGTTTTACCTGAACTAACTTGGCTTAAAAAAGGAGAAAAAGTAATCACTCGTGCAGCACCTTGTCCAACAGGCCCAATGCATTTTGGACACGCAAGACCATATATTTTAAGTGATGAATATGTAAAAAAATATGGTGGAACTTACATTATGCGTTTTGATGATACTGACCCTAAAGTAAAAATTCCAGAAGCGGAAATGGAAGAATCATTTCTTGAGGATTTTAAATGGCTTGGAATAAACATTAACGGCGGAGTAGTAAGACAATCAGATCACCTCAAAAGATATCATCAAATTATTGAGCAATTATTAATTGAAAATAAAGCTTATGTTTGTTTTTGTAAATCAGAAATTTGGCGAGAAAAAATTTGGAAAGGAGAAACTTGTGCATGCCGAGATAAAGAGGTTCGCGAACAATTAAAATACTTTAAAGAAATGTTAAACGGAACACTAAAAGAAGGTTCTTGTATTGTAAGACTTAAAACTGATCTTACTGATAAGGATACTAGCACAAGAGATTTTTGGATTGCAAAAATAGTTGATGATCCTAGCAAGCACCCTAACAAAAAAACACATAAAGTACATCTTTGGCCAGCATATAATTTAGCAAGTGTTGTTGACGACCATGATATGGGAATTAATTTTACTGTTCGTGGACAAGAACATATTCCTAATGAAAAAAAACAAAGAATGATTTCTGATCATTTTGGTTGGGTTTATCCACACACAATGTATCATGGGAAAATATCAAAACTTGGAGATATGGTTTTAAGTAAAAGCAAAATGAAACTTTTAATGGAAAAAGAAGGAATTCTAAAATATGATGATCCTAGAATGACAACAATGAAATCATTTAAACGAAGAGGATTTAAACCCGAGACCATTAGAAAAATAATTTTTGAACTAGGGCTTAATATTAACGAAGCAAAAATATCAACAGAAAATTTTGCTAGTGCAAATAAAGCATTTTTAAAAGATGTAAATACTTATCCATTTATTGAGGAAAGAATTGAACTTACAGTAACAAATTGTACCAATGGAAAATTTAATGTTTATAATACTGAAATCATAATTGATTCACCAATACAAAAATTTATTGTGGATAAAAATGAAATTAATAAATTTAAAATAGGAGATACTATTCGTCTTAAAGAAGGATTTAATTTTAAACTAACTTCAATTAACAATGGCTTGGCTACAGCAGAATTTATTAGTTATGAAAAAAGCGGGTATAAAACAATTAATCACATACAACTTGGAAAAGAAATTGATGCAACAGTACTTATGTCTGATAATACAGAAAAAAAAGGAACTAGTATTAATTCAATTAAAAATGAAAAAGGCGAAGTTGTTTTACTTAACAATTTAGGTCATGTGAAAATCGAAACTAAAGAACCACTTTACTTAATTTTTGGACATGTTTAATTAAAGTTTAAAATCACTAACTAATTTAGCTCTTGATCCACTTGTACGTCTAACATGCTCAGCCAAATCATTTGCTAAACTTACATTTCCATTTGACCTAGCAGTTTCAAAAATCGAAAAAATTATTTTTCTCCGCACCAAAGCCTGATTTGAGGTTAAATTTAACTGAGGAATACGCGCAATTGACAACTCAATATTTCTTTCAGATTTAAAAATTCCCTTTGGTAATTCTTCTAAATTATAAAAAACTTGTTCAGGAGAAATTCGCGCTTCTTTTGCAACAACATTAACTAAATGTAAAAAATCCACATGTTCTTTTTTTGATAAATCTAACTTATAAATACCAGCTAATCGTGAAAACTTATTCAGTGCTGGGCCGCCAAACCCTGCTTTTTGTAAATGTTCAACTCTTGCTCTTTCAATAGCAATTCCTTTTGGTGTTCCTGTTAAATGACCTAAACCAAATGCACTAGTAAGACCCAAACTTAATGCAATTCCTTTTGATACGAATTTTTTCATTCCCGGAGACAATTGACGTCTTGAAGTACGTGATTGAGAAGGTGTAACCGGACGAGATGAGCCGGGTGCTTTTACTAATCTCTTTGATGAATTACGCATAATATATTTATGATTATTTTAGAATATAAACCTTTTCACTAGAAAAAATTACACAAAACACGATAAATTATACATAACAATTTTTATTTAAAACAACCAAAGTTTCTTTTATAAAGCTTTTTACAGCCAAAATATATAATCTTGTTTCTGCCGATGAAACAGATGTTTGAAATGGTGAGCAAATAATTAATTTACTTGCAAACTAATCAGGCAATTGACGTGGAGGTGTGTCGAAATGGCAGAATTTATTAAAGTAGAGTTAACTCAAGAATTAAAAGAAAGAACAGTTGAATTAGTTGAAAAATCAGTTAAAGGAAAAATTAAAGCTGGTTTAAATGAAGTAACTAAAGCTATTGAAAGAGGAAATGCAAAACTTGTTGTTTTAGCTGAAGATGTTTCTCCAGCAGAACTAGTAATGCACATACCAATTTTATGCAATGAAAAAAATACTCCCCTTAGTTATATTGCTACAAGAAAAGACCTTGGAGAAAAAGCAGGATTAAGAATGAGTACAAGTGCAATCGCTATTGTTGAAAGCCCAGTTGAAGCAGAAATCAAAGATTTAACTGCAAAAATTGCGGAGTTAAAAAAATAGGTGATTATTGATGGCTGACGAAAAAGGAACTCCTGCAGAAGTTGTTGAAATCGTAAAAACAACAGGAACGCACGGAGAAATAACACAAATCCTTTGCAAGATTTTAGATGGTTATGAAAAAGGCCGTATCAAAAGAAGAAATACTCTTGGAATAATTAGAAAAGGAGATATAATTATCTTACTTGATACTGAAAGAGAAGCTAAGGAAATTAGAGCATAGAGGTGAAGAAAAATGGTTAAATGTAGTTTTTGCGGAGATGACTTACCACAAGGTGGTGGGAAATTATACGCTAAAAAAGATGGAAGCACATTTTACTTTTGTTCAAACAAATGTGAAAAAAACCTTATAGTGCTAAAAAGAAAACCAGTAAAAACAAAATGGACTAATGCTTACAACAAATTAAAATCAACTTTGTTAGCAGCAAAAGAAAGTGAAAAAACAGAGGGGAAAAAATAATTTCCCCAAAATTATTTTTATTGAGGTGTGAAAAATGAGAAAAACATTAGTAATAGTTAAACCAGACGGGGTAAACCGATCTCTTGTTGGAAGAGTAATAACAAGATTTGAAGAAAAAGACATCTTTAGTGGAAAAGATTATGAATTGTTAAAAAGTAAATATTTTTTGTTAGAGATTAGAGCTTATGTTTTATTTACTAAATTAAAGAATGATTGTAATGTTGATAATAATTTGATTTTGTATTT
>CAZVWD010000042.1:0-7097 GCA_964630715.1 uncultured archaeon | reverse complement strand
CGTTTACAATCTCTACTTATTTGCCCCATATCTTCAAGCATTTTTGGAGTTGAATTTGCACCAATATTAATATGTACTGAAATACCATCAGCCCCAAGAGCAACGGCTTCTTCAACAGAAGTAACAATTACTTTATCAAGTACATCAGGAGCAATCATTGTTCCAGCACTCAGGTGAACTATTAATCCAGCACCATGCATTTTTTTAACACTGCAAGGCACAAGCCCTTTGTGCATTATTACTGAATTTGCATAACTTGAAACTAAATTAATTGTTTCATTCGCATTTTCAAGTCCTTTAACTGGCCCATCACTCATACCATGATCTATTGGCACAATTAACATTTTCCCCGTGAGAGGATTTACTATTTTCTCCATCCTAATTTCTTTTCCTATCATTTTAATTCCTCCTTTTTTAGGAAACTAGAACTCAAGTTTAACTAATCAAAATAGAAATAGAATAAACCTGGCAATAGTTCCAAGTTTATCTAATAATAATAGTAAAAATAACCAAAATAATAACCGAAAAGGTTTACTTGACTATTTCCACTCATGAATTAACTTCTTATCAATAAGATATATATAAGATATCTCGATTTAGATGTAATAATTTACACATATTAACCAAAAACAATGTTTATTTTAAAACAAATAAAAATATTAAACTAATAATAAACAAAAAATTTAAAGCACAAAACAAAACTCTCAAAAACAAAAACCAAAAAAATAAACAAAACAATAAAATAAATCAAAAAAAAGCAAACATTCAAAAAAAAGTAAACATTCAAAAAAAAGTAAAATTTTACAATTAAGCTTCTGGTTTTTATTCTTTTGGATGTATTAATAATGTATGAATCAAGAATTAAAATCATCAATTGAAACAGCTAAAAGAAGTTGTTCAAGGTGTCTTGCACACAAAACATTCAAACCAGATAACGAAGATCGTGAATTAGCACAAAAATCATGCAAAAGAGCCCATGTTTTATTAAACGAGGCTTTTGATGAAATGCGAAAAAGAGATGAAACAACACTTGAACAAATTAATACTTTAAAAAAAGCTAAAACAATATGTCTTGATGCATTTGATGCATGCAAAGAATGTGATAAAGAAGAACCAAAAATGAAACACATTCTTAATGAAATCAAATAAATTGCCCTGACAAAAAAAAACATAAAATAAAAAATAACCCCTAAATCAAAAAATTATTATTTAACCATTTTTTTTAATATTAAAAAGTTTAATAAGTAGTTATTATTTTTTTATTTGTGATAATATGTTAATTGCTGGAATAGATGAAGCGGGAAGAGGACCTTGTTTTGGGCCAATGTCACTTGCAATAACTGTTTTTGAAAAAAACCAAGAAACAATGTTAAAAAGTATTGGTGTAAAAGATTCAAAAGATCTTTCTCCAAAAAAACGAGACGAATTATTTGATAAAATACTAGTTAGCGTTGTTGAAAAACATATAATTAATGTACCAGCAATTGAACTTAATGATTTAATGGCGATTGAAAACTTAAATGAAATTGAAGCAATCAAAGTTGCCCAGTTGATTAATTTACTCAAAGAAAATGTAGATATGGTTTTTATTGATTCGCCTGATGCAACCAAAGGAAAATATGAGGCAAGAATTAGAAAATATTTAACTAAAGAAAAAAAAGATATAAAAATTACTTCGGAAAATAAAGCTGATTCCAAATATGTTGTTGTTGGAGCAGCAAGTATTTTAGCAAAAGTAACTCGTGATCGCGAACTTGAAAAAATAAAAGTTGTTCATGGTGATTTTGGTTCAGGTTATCCAGCGGATCCTAAAACAAAAAAATATCTTGCAGATTATGTTCAAAAACATAAAAAATTACCCCCATTTTCAAGGATATTTTGGAGCACATGCACAAAAGCTCTTGAAGAAATAAATTCAACACAAGAAAAATTATTCTAGTAATTCTAAATTTAATACAAATAAAAAAAAATATTTTAATCATTTAGTTTAAATCTTACCCAACTGATGTTTTTCTAAATATTCTTCATATCTTTTTAATTTATTAATCCCACTAACAACATCTGTAAAAAGATCTTGAACAGCAACTAAATCCCTAAATAAATAATGTACAACAACCTCGTGTTTATTATTACCAAAACGCGAACCAGACATAGATTGTCTAGTTCCATTTTCAAATGTGGGTTCTGGATCAAAATGCAAAAACATTTCTTTTCCAAGTGCTTTTAAAGATAAATAATCTTGCATCAAATCTCTTTCAATAACATACAATCTTTCAGCTTCAGCCAAAGCTTCTTTGTGACTTAATCTTTTTGAACGCACACCAATTTCTAATTTTTTAAGTTGCTCTAAAAAAATTTTGGTTCGCCGATGCGTATTAGAACTAGCAAGCCTAAAATGTTTCAAAGTTAACGCTTGTCTTCGAGCAGGCAAGGCTTTCATTTTTCCAGAAAGCAATTCACTTGTTTTTTTAGAACGAATAAAAGCAGGCATTTTTTTTACAGGCATTAAATTTCCCCCAAATATTTATTCATTATTTCAACAGGCATAAATCCGCGATTTCCACAAGTTAAACAAATCCAAGAATTATTTAACTGTGGAATTCTTTGTTTAATATTCGAACTTTTACAATTTGGGCAAACTTTTACAAAATCATTCATAATAAAGTAATAAAACAAAGTTTATTTATATTAATCACAATAATTTTTCCATCATAACTTCATTATAACGTTTACCATCAACCAAAAACTTGTTTTCATTTCTTCCAACTATTTTAAACCCACAAGATAAGTAAAAGTTTTTTGCGGGCAAATTGTTTTCAAAAACACTTAACTCAATTTTTTTTATTCTTGATTTTTTTGCTTCTTTAAGAATAAAATTAAATAATTTTTTAGCAACACCTTTTTTTCTCATATCAGGAATTACATAAACAGAAAATATGTTAGCAACACCCAAATTTACTTTAGCACTGCTAAAAACAAATGCAGCCATACCAATTAATTCGTCATCATCAAGTGCAAACACAACTGAATTTGTTTCAAGTCGAGATTTCCAAACTTTTGGAGAAATGTTTTTTTCTTCACAATACTTTTTAGAAAAAGCAAATTTTTCAGTATCAAGCGCAAAAAGTCTAAGTGATTTATATTCTCTCCAACGATTGACTGGCAAATAAGAAATTTCAATCACTAAAAATCACTTTTTTTTACCAAAATCTTTTCCAAAATATTCAACAAATTTTGTAGTTGTTGTTAAAACATAAGTTCTTCCTTTTGGATCCTTTTTTATAAACCCATTTTCAAACAAAATCTTTAAGTGATCATAAGCTTTATTGTTTCTATATTTTACAACATCTGATTGAATGATTGGTTGTTTATATGCAATTAATGCAAGTGTTTTCATTACTCCTTTTGAAAAAGCACTATCTGTTGCTAAATGAGAAACATAATCTTCATAATCTTCTTTTACTCGCATTTGATAACCAATAGGCAAACAAACTATTTCAAGAGAACTTTTTCTATTATCATAAAAATGAATTAATTCTTCAACTAAAGCTTTTGTTTCAAGTCGTGAATCAACTAGCGCAATTTGTTTTAATTCATCAATAGTTAATGCTTTAGGCGACATAAATAATGCAGCCTCAATAATCTTCTCTTTTTCCATTCTATCCATACAATATAGAAAAGAAATAGGGGAATTTAAATATTACCTTTGCTTTTAAATCTTGCCCAAATCAAATAAGGTTTTAAAGGCATAAAACAACAATATTAATGGTGATAAAAATGGTTTATGAACATACTAATTCAAAAGGAAAGAAATATTATTTACACGCAAGAGGAAAATTATTCTACTTTGGTGGAACACAAAAAGAAAATGCAATTGACCTTCCAGAAGGTTATGATATTGTTGAAAATACAAAAACTGGACTTCCAATGCTAAAAAAGAAAGAATAATTAAATTCGAAGAAGTGATTAAATGCCTAAGCATATTATTGCACCACGCACAAAAGCCAAAAGAGATAAATCAATAACTGCATCACACACTGATTATTCCCACTGGGTTGAAGGTCTTCAAGATAACAAACACCTAAATGCTTTAAAATTAATGAAACGAATTACAGTTGGTCAAAGAAGAATTGCCCGATTTAAAAATTTGTCACCAAAAGAAATTTTTAGAAGACAATCTTTATTTTTAAATAAACAAGCCGGCTATATAACAGATGCATTTATTGAAAGGTCGGTAACGTTTGAAAAATATAATGCCCTTCCACCAAAAGAAAGAAGTCAATTATATAGTGAAATATTCTCACGAGTAATGGACAAAGTTGTTTTGCCAAGAGTAGTTAATCCTGAATTAAAAACCACTATGGATAAAATTGACTTATATTTTACACTGCCTGAAAATATTCATGAAAGACGAGGTAAACCAGAAAGATGGCAACATCTCAAAAGTATTAGAAACAAAATAATTGAAAATGGTGAAGAACCAAAAGAAAACTTACTAAAAGCAATTGACAGTTTAATGAAAAAAGAAAACCCAGGCGATAATTATGGAACAAAAGCAATGGATGTTTGTGAAACTGCATCAGTATATGCAGATGTTATGAAAAAATACGGTAATAAATTGTGGACTTCAGCATATAGAGATGCAATGGAAATAATATACCCAAAAATTTCTATTGATAATAAACTTCTTGAAGCAATAATTAATTTGAGCAGAACAAACCCTAGTAAATATAAAATTACTCATTTAGCAGACCAATACCACATCTAAAAAAAAACCAATTATTTAAATACATTTAAGGAGTTAGTTAATTACTTTTGTAGGTGAGAAATATGGTTGAAAAAAAAGAAGAAAAAGGAAAATATGATAGTCTATTTTTGGAGAAAAAAAATGCTTGGGAATTAATGAAAGGACAAGAAAAAAAAGCATTTGAACTTGGAGAAGAATACAAAGATTTTTTAGACAATAATAAAAGTGAACGCGAAATTGTTACCTTTGTTGAAAAACTTGTAAAGAAAAAAGGTTTTGTTTCAATAGATAAGGCTACAAAAAAAAATAAAAAAATATATGCAATCAACCACAACAAAGCAATTGCATTAATTGACCTTGGCAAAAGTAACTTATCAAAAGGAATTAATATTTTAGGTTCACACATTGATTCTTTAAGACTTGATTTAAAATTAAACCCATTTTATGAATCAGAACCATTCGCAATGATTAACCTACATTATTACGGAGGACTAAAAAAATACCACTGGTTAAATGTCCCTCTTTCAATGCACGGAGTTATAATTAATAAAAAAGGTGAAAAAAAAGAAATTGTAATTGGCGAAGATGAAAAAGAACCAGTATTTGTTATAAGTGATTTATTACCCCACCTTGAAGGACAAGATTATGCTAACAAAAAAGCAACAGACATTATAACTGGCGAAGCAATGGATGCTCTTGGAGCAAGTATTCCAGTTGATGATAAAAAAACTAAAGAAAAAATCAAAGCAAATCTTTTGAGTATTTTAAATAAAAAATATGATGTTGTTGAAGAAGATTTTGTTTCAGCAGACATTAGTTTATTCCCAGCTTTTCGTGCAAGAGATGTTGGAATTGACGCAGGAATGATTGGTGCACCAGCACACGACGATCGATCATGTTCATTTTTAGGAGTAAAAGCATTCCTAAATTCAAACTCAACAAAAGCATGCGCAATGTTACTTGTTGATAAAGAAGAAATTGGAAGTGTAGGAAACACTGCAATGAGTTCAATGTTTTTTGAAAACCTAATTGACACTATTGCTAAATTAAATGGCGAAAAAGTTTCTGCAAAAGAAATATTACAAAACTCAAAAGCAATTTCAGCTGACGTTACAAGCGGACTTGACCCAAAATACGCAGACAAAATGGACCCTCACAATTTGAATAAACTTGGATATGGAGTTGCTATGGAAAAGGGAACTGGACATGGAGGAAAATATTCTGGAAGTGAAGCACACGCAGAATACATGTCACAAATGAGAACTATGCTTGATAAAGCAAAAATTCCTTGGCAATATGGAGAAATTGGAAAAGTTGATCAGGGTGGTGGAGGAACTATTGCATACTTACTAGCAAAATATAATATGGATATTATTGATGCTGGCCCACCAGTACTTGCAATGCATTCACCATTTGAAATTGTTAGTAAAATTGATTTACTTTCAACATTACTAGCATACACTGCATTCTTTGAAAGTAAATAAAGTGATTTGATGGAATTATTCAAAAAAGTTGACTGCATAATAATTCCAAATTATCATTCCTATTGGATTAACCCAATTATTAACAAATATTTACCTGGTGAAATGAATAAAAGTGAAGGAACACTAATTTTAAAAAACAAAGGGAAAAATATATTTATTTCCCACCCTTTTTATTTTAAAGAAATTAAAAAAAAATATGGAAAAAACCTAATTGTCAAAAATTATGTTGATGGAAAAACATATGAATTATTATTACAAAAATATTGCGGAACAAAAATAGGATATAATGGAAAATATAATAGTGTAAATATGTTAAATTGTATGAAAGGTTTTTTTAAAGGAAAAAAAGTAAAGTGGATTGATGTTTCAAGCGAACTTGATGACGCGCGAACAATAAAAACAAAAGAAGAAATAAAAAATATTTCAAAAGCATGTATTGAAACAAAAAAAGTTCTTAAAAAAATTATTCCAAAACTAAAAAATGGAATGAGTGAACTTAATGTTGAATCAATGTTTAATGAAGAATTTAAAAAAGACGGATTCCAAACAGCATTTTGTATTGTTGCGTTTGGAAAAAATACTTTATCATTACATCACTCCCCAAGTAAAACAAAACTTATTGAAGGACCAATTTTAATTGATGTTGGGGCAAAATACAAAGGATATTGTGCAGACATTAGTGAAAGTATATGGTTTGGAAAAAAAGAAACAAAATTAAAAAAAGAATATGAACGCGAATTAAATTTTGTAAAAGATAAACTTCAAATTGTAACAAACCAATTAAAAGCAGGAATTTTGGCAAGCGAACTTTGGAATATTTGTAAAATGAATATGCCTCATGCCCTAGGACATGGTTTAGGACTTGA
>CAZVWD010000041.1:0-7111 GCA_964630715.1 uncultured archaeon | reverse complement strand
ACCCGTGTTTGTTGTTCTAATTATGTTTTGTATTATTTATAAAAGTTAGTTTTGCTATTTTTCTTAACTTTTTCTATTTAAATTACTTTTGATATTTTAAGTTATTATGAAAGTTGAAGAATTAGTTGATGATTTTAAAAAGAAAAAATATGGTTTTGTGGGTGATGCATCAATTCAAGTTTGTGAATGGAATCGAGATGCTATTAGAACAAATGGAAAAGAAAAATGTTACAAACAAGATTTTTACGGAGCAGATACTGTAAGTTGTCATCAAATTGCACCAACAACATTTTGGTGTAATAATGCTTGTATTTTTTGTTGGCGACCAAAAGAATACATGGGTAGCAAACCTGGTAAATTACCAACACCAAAGGAAATGGTTGAAGGTTTAATTTTACAAAGAGCAAAATTAATTACTGGTTTTAAAGGAAATGATAAAGTAAAAAAAAGTACTTTTGATAGTGCAATGGAACAAAAACACTGGGCAATATCTCTTAGTGGAGAACCAACTTTATATAAAAAATTACCAGAGTTAATTAAATATTTAAAAGAAAGAAAAGGAACAGAAACAGTTTTTTTAGTGAGTAATGGACAAAACCCAGAAATGCTTTGGAAGTTAAAAGAAACAAATTCTCTTCCAACCCAGTTATATATTTCTTTAGTTGCACCTGAAGAAAAATTGTATAAAAGTATTACTTATAATAAAGAAAAAAATGGGTGGAAAAAATACTTAAAATCGCTTGCAATGATTAAGTTACTTCCAACTAGAAGTGTAATAAGATTTACTTTAATTAAAGGAAAAAATGATGATGATGAATTACTAAGTAAATTTGCCGAACTATTTGAGACTGTACAAAGTGATTTTATTGAAATCAAATCTTATATGTGGATTGGCATGTCACGCGAAAGACTTGTTGAAGACAATATGCCTTCTTTTAAATATACAAAAGATTTTACAAAAAAATTGTTAAAATTAATGCCAAATTATAAGTTTGAAAACCAAAAACCTAATTCAAGAATAGTTTTGTTAAAAAACAAAAATTCTAAATATAAAACAAAAATAATTGACAGAAAATAGTTTTTGGTCATTTTGTAATTAACCTAAATACTGAATGTGGTTTAATTAATAAAATTTTAATTATCTTTGAATTTGTGTTTATTTTTTAATTTAGGTTTATTTTTTAATTTAGGTTTATTTTGTAATTCGTGTTTATTTAATGCACAATGCTTTTGCTTTGTTGATTTCATCAATGAGTCTTAAACCATCAGAATTTTCTCTTTCATACAAGTATTGTTCAGACCAATAGTAAATTTCTTTTCCTGAAGAACGAGCAACACAAACGCTTTCGTTTTCAACAGCATCAAAAAGTGACTTAATACTATTAATGTAATCTTGGTCGGTTAAATCATTATATGGCATGCCTTTTATTCCTTCAAAAGGAATACTGCCTACTTTTTCTTTTGAGTTAGTTGTATTAATAATCATATTTTCAGGGTAAGATAAAGAATACTCGGCGTTAGGTGGTGAATAAACAACTGTTTTTACAAATGCTTTTCCACTGTTTTCTGAAGGTGGAAAACCAAACCCATAATTTAAACCAAGTTTAAAATCAGGGGTTTGATTAATATAATCAAGCATATTGTCTCCTGAAAAATCTTTACATTTATCAAGAGCGGTTAATAAAAGTAAATTATCCTTTATTGATGGAACATCTTTATCGTCTTTTTTTAACCAATAAAATATTGAACTTTCTGTTTCTTTGTTTGAATTAATTTCAAATAATAATGGTGTTGCAATTGTTGGTGACCAAAAAACATTTTCTGTTCCATATTCAAGGATTTTTGAACGATTTTTAGCTGAAGAATTTGTCCCAAAAAAATTATCCAAATTAACTACGTTAATTTGTTTTAATGAATCCTTTTGTTCATTATCAATTGTTGCTGACTCTGAATAAAGTAATTTTAAAGTACTGTTGTTAGAACTTGTTCCATAAAATCTTCTATCATTTTTTATTCGCACCCCAACACTTCCATCAAAAGGAGTGTAATAAAATGGAGAAAAATCTTCTTTTATTGGTTCTAATAAATGTAAATCCACATAAATTTTTGCAGTGGGAGCACCACCACTAATTAAAGGCAAAGAATCAAAATCAATGACTATTTTTACTTGATACAAACCACTATCTTGTATAACAAAATCTTGGCTTGGTAAAAAGTTTTCTGTTTCATTTGTGAAATAAAACTTTTTATTATTCTTAAAATAAGTATGCATTCCACTTCTAGTATCAGTAAACGCAGGACTTGATTGTAAGAAAGTTTGTGAATAATATTGTCCAAAATCACTTTGGAATTCAGTTCCATACCCATCTCTCATTAGTAAAACATTAAAATCAATTATTCCAAGCATTTGGTCAGCATTACTAATTGGTGTTTCATCAAAAAAATAATCATAATACTGTGGGACAAACGCAAGGTTTTCTAAATGATAATAAAGTGCAGGTTTGTTGTCATAATATTTTGTTGTTAATGGTAAAAAACAACTTGGTGTTTGTGAAAAAGCAAAATCATTATGAGTCATTTTAGTTAATGCATCATATGCATAATTTGGTGGGCAAAAAGTTTGTGCACTGCTCAAAAATTCATTTAACAAAGATAGTTTTTTACTCAGCAAAATAGAAAATTGTGTTGCATCTAAATATTTACCTTCACTAGTTTTAGAACTAATATCTTCCCAATTCCATCCAAGAATTGTTTTTGGCAAAGCTGTACTTGTAGTGTCTCCAATAAAAAGTCCACTAGTACATGTTGCATCACTTATGTTTGAATAATCAACCCTTGGTTTAACATTTACTTTAATGTGGAATTTTTCAATAGTATCAGTTACTTCCTTGTCAGGAATATTAAACGGTCCAAAATCTCCATTAATAATTGTTAAAGGTTCATGTTTGTGTGTTGTTGCGTTAAGTGTTAGGGTTGTGTAAGAATTTTCTTTTAAACCATTTTTTGCAATGGTAATCCCAACTTCTTGTCCTTCATATACTCCAAATGTTTTTGCATTATTAAAAGCCCAATTTGCCATTACTTGAGGATTACTTGACTCGATTGCTTTAGCATCTTGTAATAAATTTATTTTATAATCAGGTAATTTTAGACTGATTCTATTAGAACATTTTTCTGTATTTTGTGAATCTGAAAAATAAATCTTTTCATTATTTGGTTCATTTTCTTTTGCACTTACAGTAGTTCCATATAATGAGTTATTGGTATTTGTTGTTGTGTATACTCCGCCATCATATGCTCCGCTAACAAATCCTGATAAAATAAATGAACTAATTAAACCATTTAATCGTTCTCTGTCATATTCGCCATAAGTAGTTGGTAACTCAAAATCTTTTGTGTATGTTGTTAATTCACTTGGAGTATTTTCCCATAATGCAAGGTTTTTTGCAGAAGCAATTGCGTTTTGCAGGTAAGTTTCTTGTTTTGTTAATTCTAAAAGTAAATTATTTGCAAGATCAATTACTCCTTGAGTATTTTTTGTAGCACCTGCATAAGCAGATGTAACATCATCTTGCAAAGAACTATTGTAAAGAGTAAGAGATTGTTGAAGGATACCAAGTGTTGTAACAAGTGACATTGATGCAAGCATCAAACCTAATTCTGATTGTTCTGCAACAATTCCGGCAACTAATTCCATTTCAATGCCATCAAGATAACTAGAATTTCCTGCTTGTATACAAGAACAATCTGCTCCTGTAATACAGGTTAATGATACGCCATTTCCAAGTGTGCCTCCGCAATCAGCACTACATTGAGCCATATCTTCAACTAAAGCAGTTTCTATTAATCCAAGTTGTGTTGTTGCTGTTTTTAAACTAGTGTCTATTGCCTTAGTTTTTAGTATCAGTTCAGCAAATATTTTTATTAATCCTTCAGTTGCGGCAATTGTTGCATTAACTTTTTCCCATTCTTCAAGTTTATCAGGGATTGTTGAAGTTAAATCTTCACCAGCTTTAAGTGCAGTTAATGAAGCTCCCCCCATTTGTTCTTTTGCTAAATTATTTTTTGCAAGTGCTAAAGATAAATATTCTTGGGCTTTTGTAGTATCTTTTGAAGCATCACCAAATGAATCAAGAGAAATTTCTTGCAGTGCTAAATCAATATAATAAATTGCCTCATCACTATTTGCTTTTGCTTTATCAATTTGTTTATTTGCACTACTAATATTTGTTAGTGAAGAACCAACATCCATATCTTTAGTATCTTTTGTTGACTGATCAATTAAATCATAAGCTGATT
Source organism: uncultured archaeon (assembly GCA_964630715.1). GTDB lineage: Archaea > Iainarchaeota > Iainarchaeia > Iainarchaeales > JAAZKV01 > JABIDZ01. Next base: position 2,812 of record CAZVWD010000041.1, on the reverse strand, counting down.
TTAATGCATTAAAAGCATCATATGCATCGATAATGGTTGTGTACCATGCGCCACAAGTAACTGATTCAGCAGAAGTCATTGCTGAAGTAAGTGTTGGTGCTGCGGTTTTAAGAGTTTGTGGAACTTGTTTTGCACAATTATCAATACTTCCAACAAGTGCTGCATCTGATAAAAAAGCTTCATTTTCTAAACTAAGTGCATGTATCACTGTGCATGAATGTAATGCGTCAGTAGTTAATCCAAGCAAAGTTGCTCCAATAGAAGCAATGTTAATTGCAATATCTGCATCTCCAATATCAATTAAATCATTCATTGCTGAATCAAGATCATCTCCAGTAGTAACTGAGGTTTTTCCTTGATTTACTAGTTCAATAAATTTGTCTTGATTTTGATTTACTAATTGATAAGCAAGTTTTATTTGTGCATTTTCTCCATATGCTTTTAGTTGAGCAGTTTTTCTAACAGAATCAATATAAGGAATTGTTTTTCCAAAACCAAGTTGATAAAATCCACTTCCTGCATAACGTTCACTATTATTGTACAAATCATAAGCCCAACTTTCTTCACTAGAAAAAGCATTTGTAATAGTATTACTTCCAGGTTCTGACCCAGAAGAACTTTTATATAAATCACAAACTCCTGCGTCAATATCAATATCTTCTGCTAATTCACTGTGTTTAACACGAATAGTGTCACGAGTACTATCAAACATTGAAACAGAATATTTATCCATGCTAAAAATTTCTGTTGTTGGTTTTACAAAAATTTCTTTTTCTGCAATAAAAACTTTACTTATTCCGGGTACTGATGCATGCACACTAACTCCATAAATTCCAGGAATGTCATTTCTTGTTACTTTAATTGTTTTTTTAGAATTTGTTTTTGAAAGTGTAAAAAAACTTTGGCTTAAATTTACTGTTCCCTCATCTGCCCCCCCAGAACAACCATTGTCAGCATCACATAAAACAATATTTACATTACCTCCACATTTACTAGCATCAATTTCAATTGACGCAGAATCACTTTCATTTTCAATTGTATCATCAAGTGTTTTTACACCAACACATTGTTCTAAATTTTCGTTTAAAACATTAAAATTAATTAATTTTTCTGAATTTCCAACTTTAAAATTAAGATTAAATTTTGTTTTTGTACCTTTTGAATTATCTTTTGGAGTGTAATATATTGTGGCTTTATAATCTCCAACAGCAGGATTTTCTTTTAATATACTTGTGTTGGGAGTTAGTAAAGTATTATTTCCGTTTGAAAAAACAATTTCAACATTTCCACTTATTTTATCAACCCAATTAACACTAGCTTCTAAATCACTTTCATTATTACAAGTAAGTCTAATTGTTAGGGGTATTTCGATTTGTCCAAAATGAGTTGATTCTGTAACTGCACCTCTACTTAAAAGTAAACATCCTGTGCCAGTGAATTCTTCAAACATTACTTGGTAAGGAACTACAATTGTTAAAATATCACTTTCATCATCATTGCTTGCAATTATTTGAAAATTAAATTCATATGTTCCGTCATCATCATTTCCAATTATTTCAGGGTCAATTCCAAGATCAGAATAAGTAACGTCAAAAGATATTGTTCCATCAGGGTTTATTGTTACAAGCTCAGGGGGAATATTTGCAACAATTTTTCCATTTGAATTAGTTACAACTACACGCGCATTATCAAATTGTATTCCTGAATTATTAAGGTTCATTGTAATAGTTCGTGATTCATTAGGGTTACTTGTATGTGTTAAAATTCTTCCACTGTTTGAAAAAGTATCAACTAATTCATTGTTTAAAACTAAACTTCCACTAAATGATAAATTATCTTGGTCATCACTTGTTATATTTAGTTTGTCTTGATTTTGTAAAGGTAATAGAAACAACACGGCTAAAATTAAAACAATTATTATCCCAATTACTAAAAAAATAATATTTTTATTTTTTGGCGAGGCTTGAGTAGCATTTTCTTCTTCATAATAATTTTCTATTTGCATCAATACAAGTAGTGAATTGTTATTTATATTACTTTTTAGTGAGAGTTAATTTTGCAAAATTAAATGATTTTTATTAAATAACAACACTTTTTAAACTTTTGATTAAATCTATCTAATATGGTCTTTAATTTAGAAAAAGCAAAGAAAAGTATTGTTACTATTAATTATGGGTCTAAATTGCCCTATAAAACAAGATCAATTTGTCCTGAATGTAAAGTTATACTTGATGCAGAAATTTATGCAAAAAAAGGCAAAGTTTACATAAAAAGAACTTGTCCTACACATGGTGAATTTGATGAAATGTACTGGGAATCTTCTGCTGAATTTGACCGTGCAAGAAAATATGCTTCAAAAAATAGAGGTTTGTTAAATAATAATGTTGGTTTAACAAAAAACACAGGGTCAAATTGTCCATATGATTGTGGTTTATGTAAAAATCACCACTCACACACAGCACTTGCAAATATTGCTCTTACAAATAGGTGTGATCTTTCTTGTTGGTATTGTTTCTTTTATGCAAAAGAAGGGGACCCAATTTATGAACCAAGTATTGATCAAATAAGATTAATGTTAAAAAATTTAAAAGCACAAAGTCCGGTTCCTTGTAATGCTGTACAATTTACTGGTGGAGAACCGACTCTTCGAGAAGATTTGTTTGAAATTATTAAAGTAGCAAAAGAAGAAGGATTTGAACACATACAACTTAATACTACTGGAATGACAATTGCTTTTAACCAAGGGTATGCTCAAAAATTAAAAGACCTTGGTGTTGCAACACTTTATGTTTCGTTTGATGGAACAGATTTT
>CAZVWD010000040.1:0-7439 GCA_964630715.1 uncultured archaeon | reverse complement strand
ATTTTTATTTTGTTTGTTTGTAATTTTATTATGTTAGCTTTGTTTGAAAACAAAAAATTTCTTTTGCTTTTAGTATTAATAAATTTTTTAGCAGGTTTTTATTCTATTAGTTATTATTTTTCTCAACTCAGTCAAACAAATCCTTTCTTGTGGTTGTTTGTAATTGATTGTCCACTTTATGCAATTATTTTTGGAATAGTTTTACTTCTTAAAATAAAAGAAAAAAAACTAGAATGGTTATTTTTTATCTCAATTGTTGGGAATATTAAATATGGATTGTGGACAATTTTTGTATTATTTCAAGCCAACATGTTATTTGCATATCCTTTACTTTTAATAGGGCACATTTTACTTGTTTTTGAAGTAATTGTTCTCTACAAAAAGTATGTTTTTAAGTTAAAACACCTAATTCTTGGCTTAATTTGGTTCATATTGAATGATTTCTCTGATTATGTGTTGTTAACACACCCTGTTTTTATTGGAAATTTTGCGTTTATAGCGTTTTTTGCTATTATATCAACCTTTTTTATCTCACTTTTTGTTTCAATTTTTTTTATAAGGCAAAGCATATAAACCTCTTCAAACATAATCATTTAGTTTATTATGTATAGTTTAACCGGCCTTGGGGCTTGTGAAGAAGTTGGAAGAAGTGCTTTTGTACTTGACTTTGGACAAAAATTTTTGCTGGATTTTGGTTTGAAATTAAGTCCGACTGGATTAGAATACCCTCTTGAAATTAAAGAAAATATACGTGCAGCAATAATTTCTCACGCACATCTTGATCACTCAGGTTATTTACCTTATTTTTATACAAAGTCAGAAACACTTAGTTTTATGACAAAATCGACTCTTGAAATAGCTGATATTTTATGGCAAGATTCAATAAAAATTGCTGAGTTTGAAGGACTTGCTCCACAATACTCAAAAAAAGATATTGAGAGAACACACAAGCACAATTTTATAATGCCTTATAAAAAAGAAATGCATCTTGATAATCAAACATCTCTACAATTTTTTGATGCAGGGCATATTTTAGGTTCAGCTTTAACAAAAATAACTTCTGGCGACAAGTCATTCTTATACACTGGTGATTTTAAAGTTGAAGAAACACAACTACACATTGGGGCCGATATGAATGTTGGAAAAATAGATTATGTTTTAATAGAATCAACTTATGGTGACCGAGAACACCCAAATCGAAAAGAAGTTGAAAAAAGATTATGTGAATCTGTCCAAAATACTATTGATAATGGTGGGTGGGCAATCATTCCAGCATTTGCTGTTGGTAGAAGTCAAGAACTTGTTGATATTTTAACTGGTTATGGAATACAAGCTGACATTTGGCTTGATGGTATGGGTAAAAAAGTTGCAAACCTTTATCTTGACAATTCAGGCTTAATTAAAAATCCAAAAAAACTAAAACAAGGGATGAATCAAGTTAAATGGGTTAAAGGCCAAGGGGATAGAAAAAAAATAATGAAAAGTCCTTGTGTTATTATTACTACTTCGGGAATGATGAAAGGTGGTCCGGTTGTTGGTTATGCTCAACAATTAATGAATGATCCTCGAACAAAAATTCATTTAAGTGGATATCAAGCACTTCAAACTCCTGGGCGAATGCTTCAAGATGAAGGAAAACTGCCTTATGGTGAAGAAGAAGCACCAATTAAAGTAAATTGTCAATACGAAAAGTATGATTTATCAGCACATCCTGGTCAAGAAGAAATGATTGGGGCTTTAAAAAAATGGTCTCCTAAAAAAATATTTATTGTTCATGGTGATAAAGATGTAATGCCTGTGTTTAAACAAACTATTGAAGAAAGACTTGGTATTGAAACTATTATTCCAAAACTTGGAAAGAAAATTGATTTTGATTAATATGAAAGAAATTGAAGTAAAAGTTATTGAAATTGATCAACAAGAAGTAGAAAAAAAACTTTCAAGTTTAGGTGCCAAAAAAATTGGTGAGTATCAGGTTGAATCTATTATTTTTGATGATTCTGAGAATAATTTAAATAAAAAATTAAATTTGTTAAGATTAAGAAAAAAAGGAAAAATCTATTTAACTTTTAAAGAAAAAGCAGAAAAAGGGTTTGTAAAAATTGCAGAAGAAACTGAGGTTGAAGTTAGTGATTTTGAAAAAATGAAATTAATTCTTGAAAAGATTGGTTTTATTTCAAGTAAAACACAACCTAAAAAAAGAATTACCTATAAGTTAAAAAATTCTTTAGTTGAGATTGATGATTATTTTGTACTCCCTGTGTTTTTGGAAGTTGAATCACCAACAGAAGAAGAATTAAAAGAAATACTTGATTTGTTTGAATTTGAAAAGGAAAAAATAAAAGATTGGAATGGTTTTGAATTATTTAAATATTATGGTAAAGAACTTAGGGGATAGTATGTCATTTAAAAAATTTTGTCCAAAATGTGGTGAAGAAACCAATTCTTTAGTTGGGAATGTTTGTGTTAATTGTTTCCTTCAAGGTAAAAAAATATTTGATGTAGAAAAAGTTTCAATATTTTTGTGTAAGTTTTGTGGACGTTTATTTATTGCAAATAAAGAAGTTGCTTTTAGTGAAGAATTAATTGCAGAAGAAGTGGCACATAAAACAAAATTACTTCCTCAGATAACTGATCCAAAAATATTTGTTGAACTTAGTCGAAAAACAGATCTTGATTTTGAAGCAAAAGTAAATGTTAAAGGTTTTATTGAAGATGTTTTAATTGAACAAGACAAAATAGTGCATTTTCAATTAAAAGAAACAAGGTGTGATTCTTGTATGAAATTAAATGCTGATTATCGTGAAGCTATATTGCAATTGCGTTCAAGTAATAAAGATGATAAAGATTCAATGGTAAAAATTGCACTTGATTTTTTAAAAAGAGAAAATGAAAAAGATCCTCTTTCAGGAACATCAAAAATAGTTGAATTAAAAAATGGTTATGATTTGTGGATTGGTAGTAAAAAAGCTGCAGTAAAGGTGTCAAGATATATGTCTAAATTATATAAAGTTCCTCAAGTTGTTTCAAAAAAACTTATTGGTGAAGAAAAATCTGGTGACAGAAAATATAGGTTTACTTTTTGTATTAAAATTAGTTAGTTAATATTAATTAGTGGATAAAATTAATATGTTTAGTTATTTAATAAGATTAATATGTTTAATTATTTAATAAGATTAATTTAAATTATTTTTTTGAGAATGTTTTTTAAAATTTAAATTATTAAGCTTCAAAACTAGATAATTGTTTAACCATGTCTGCAATAGACATATTTGTTGTGATAAGTGGAATTTTTTCACTTTCTGCAATTTTTATTGCAACAACATCAACTTCTTTTTTAGAAAAATCTCCATGTAAAATTATCATGCTTGGTTTCATGTCAGTTGAAAATCTTCCAACCTTTACTGCGATTAATGGACTTCTTCCATTTTCAACATGATTAAATATTAAAGCTCTGTTTGGTGTTTTTCCATAAAGCATCATATATTCATGAACTGGCACATCAAGTATTACTTTAAGTGAGTCAATAATTGTATAACCAAAAATTTGTTCTTCTTTTAATTTATGGGGTAAACAAATAATATTTCCGTTTATTTTTTTTACTATTTCGCTTGCGCGTGTTCCGCTAGCAAATTCATGACTTTCAAAAGCTTTACTTTCATCTGGTTTAAAATCTTTTTCAAGTTGTTTTACAACTTTTCCACCATGAGAATTATCAATTTCAATTAATGAATTAACTAAACGTGATACTACTACAATTCCTGGGTTTTTTCTTCTTCCACCTTCATAATCTGAGATGGTTGATGAAGAAACGCCTAAATGTTTTGCAAGTTCAGTTTGGTGTATTGCAAATATCTCTCTCCATTTTTTCATGCTTCCGCCCGGGTCGCTTGATAGAGTAATTTCTCCGGCAATAGTCATTGCAAGTTTATCCATAGTTTAATTGGGTGTGGACTATTATAAAAGGTTTTCGTCAATTGTCATTTTTATGGGGTTTAAAGTTCGACAATGTTTAATGTGTTTTTAGAAATTTATTGTGGTAATAGGAAGTTGTTTTTATCACAGGCCCACCGGGAATCGGACCCGGGTCTGATCCTCACTTCTTTTTTTGATAAAACTCTTTTCAAAAGTTTTTAGGAGAGATCCATACTAATCCACTATACTATGGGCCTATGCTATAGTATTATTTTGGTAAAAAATATTATAAAAGAAGCTTTAACACGATTGCTAAAACAATTGGTATTGTTATGTTGTCATTAATTGGTGCAAACTCTATTATTGTTGCAATAATTGCACAAATTAGGGCAAGTTCTATTGGAAAAAAAATAAATAATATGATTAATGCAACAACAAAACAAGCTAGAGTTCCTTCAAGAGTTTTTGTATAATGGTTTTTTGAAACAATAATGTGTTTGCCAAATTTTTTTCCAATAATTGCTGCTGTAGTGTCTGCAAAAATTTGTACTGCAAGTGCTACTAAAATAATTTCTTTGTTATTTGGAAAAAAATAAAGTATCATAATTGCTGCTAAAAAGAAATAAAGTGCGGCTTTTCCTGGTAAGTGTTTTTCGTGTTCGCGTTCAACAGAAAAAATAATATTTTCTAGTAATGGAATTTTGATTCCATTTTTGTGAAGTAGTGAAACAATTAATCCAATTATAAAAATTGTTGAAATTATAAAAAAACTTGTTGTTGTCCCTAAAAAATAAATTAATAATAAAAAGAATATTCCAAATAGTAAATGAAAACTTTTTCTAAAAATTTCTTTTTTCATAATTTTTCCTCTAAAATATAACTGTCCTAAATTTTGTGTGTTTATTTTCTTAATCTGTGTGTTTTTCGGATTGTTCTCAAATCTGCATTTCTTTTTGCTCTTGACAACCTTGCATATTCTTCTAAACTTATTCCTGTTTTTATCATTTTTTCATTTATTCCTGCTTTAATTAAGTGATCTTTTCTTTTTGGTTGTGGATTAAAAACCATTTTTTTCGCATTTGGAAAGACTTGTTTTAGTTTTCGTGAAACAATACTATCAACCGCTCTTGCAATTCCTTGCTTTTCAAATTCTTTTACTGGGCCAGTGCCTATTTCGTGTTTAATTGGAAAATACCATGCTTCTCTTATTGTTTTGCCATCTTTTGATCGATAAATTACAGTTCCAAATAAATCTCCAACTAAATCATGATTTTGTGCAAGTGCCTGTCTAATCTTTGGGGTTGTAATAAATTGTTTGTTTGTTGGTGAACCATTGGCAACAAATAAATTTGTTGTTAAAAGATGAGATTCTTTTTCAGATGAGAAGTCGATTAGTAAACCTAAGACTTTCTTTTGTTCAACCATTATTTTTTCCTTCCTAAAATTAAATAATGTTCTTTTTCAAATGGTTCTAGCGAAACTACTTGTAATATTTCAAATACTCCTTCAAGTTTCTTTTTTTCAATTTCAAGGGTCTTTTTTTTATTATCTTGAGAAATACTCTTGGTTTTTAGTGATAAAGCGCCCAAACCATTTTTTTTAAGTAACTTTGCATTTTTTAGAAATATTTCTGCTTGGTTTCTTTGTGAAACATCTTGAAACATTACATCAACTTCTTCAACATCTGCAGAATAATTCTCAATTTTATTCGCATCGCTTAAAATTGGAAATAAATTTTCTCGTTTTTCTGCTAGTTTAGTTAGTTTTTGCATTGCAATTTCAGAAAGATCAATACAAAAAATAATTCCCTCTTTGCCAACCAAATCAGAAACATGACTAACTGTGGTCCCTTCTGCACTTCCAAGATATAAAGCAACTTCTCCTTTTTTGAAAATGTTTTGTGTTAGACCATTTACTATCGCGGCACAATATTTTGATTTGAACGGATTCCATTGTCGATAGTAATTTCCATTCTCTTCAACAATTACTTCGCCATAAACCTTTTCTTTCACAAGAGCTTTTGTGTAAATGTTTTTATTATCAAAATAAACATTTTGAAATTCTTTCTTTTCAGATTCTTTTATTTGCATAATAATAATATTTCTTTTTTATTTAAAAAGTTAGAGTTTGTTTATTTTTGCTTGTGTTTCTTTAACAAGATCAATTTTAGATTTTGTTTCAAAATAATCCATTTTTGCAGCAATTGATAATTTTCCAGCTAGTATTCGTGCCGCTTTTCCTCTTTTTGTTTTAGGGAGTTTTTGAAGAAGTGGATGATTAAAAATATGTCCATGTTTTGGACAATCTGCTTTTCGTTTTAAGTGGTTAAAAAGAGCTTTTTCTGCACCTAAAACTTGCATTGTTGATGATGGACAAAAAGCGAGTCTTCTTTTTGAACCAGCTTCAGCTAATAACCGTGCTCCTATAATTGCACCTGCTAAAACAGTAAAATTTGGTAGTTCCTTTGTCATGTTTGCTTCAATGAATTCGCTTAGTTCAATTTTTTCTTTATTTATATTTTCTATATTTGCTTGTAATTTATGTAATTGTTTTTGTGCTTCGCCAGTTGGACCTCTTTTTATCCAATCCTGTGCATTTTCATTCATTAAATTAATTATCTCATCAAGATCATCAGATACTCTAATTGATTTTATTATGTGAACTTCTGTTTCAGACAAATTTTCTTCAATTTGTTGTTTAGTTTTTTTTAGTAATCTTTTTCTTAATTCTTTTTTATCAACCATGTTTTCATCTCTTTATTCCTTAAATCCTTCTTTTAAAAACAATCCTAGCTTTTGTGTTAATTCATTAATATTAATTCTAATTTGTTTTAATGAATCACGTTCTCTAATTGTAACTGTATCATCTTCTAGTGTTTGATGATCTATTGTTATACAATATGGTGTTCCATTAGCATCTTGTCGTGAATATCTTTTCCCAATACTTCCACTTTCATCATAATAAACTCTAAATTGTTTTTGTAATTCTTCTTTAATTTCTTTTGCTTTTTCTGGCAATCCATCTTTTTTAAGAAGTGGAAATAATCCAACTTTAAGTGGGGCAATATTACTTGGTAAAGAAAGTACGGTTCTTTTTGCGTCGTCTCTTCTAAAAAAGGCTAAATCAAGTAATGCAAAAAATGGTCGGTCTACACCAAATGCAATTTCAATAACGTCAGGAACAATTTTTTCTCCTGATTCAAGTCTAATTGTCAAATCAGTTTTTGAAAATTTTGCATGTTGTGTTAAATCATATGTTGTTCTGTCGTGTACTCCACAACATTCAGTCCATCCGAATGAATTAAGTTCAATTTCAAGGTCCCATGCATCATCTGCATAAAATGCTTTTTCATCTGCCCAGTGTTGTCTAAATCTAATTTTTTCTTGAGGTATACCGATTTCTGTAAAAACACTATATGCTAAGTAAAGTGACCATGCATAAGCTTTATTTTTTAAGAATTTTTTGTTAATTGCTTCTTTTAATGAAATTAAAGCTGGTGCTTTTTCTTCTTTTTGTAATGCTTC
>CAZVWD010000039.1:0-7475 GCA_964630715.1 uncultured archaeon | reverse complement strand
GGTTAGGTGCGGGTAGTGCAGGTGTATCCAAATTTGGGGGTAAAATTGAAGAATTTATATTGTGGGATAAAACTCTTTTAGCAGAAGAAGTTAGTAATTTATATTATTCTCAAGCAGGAAAATTTAGTGAACCTAATTTAGTTGGACTTTGGCATATGAATGATAAAAATGCAGACGCTTGGATTTTGGATTCAAGTGGAAATAATAATGATTTAGAATTAAAAGGGGACGCAGACAATGATATAATTGGTCTTTGGGATACAAATGCACTAGATTTTGATGGTAGTGGGGATTATGCAATAAGACAATTGACCTTAGGTGCCGTTCCTTCAACATATTCTCTTTGGATAAGAACTAATGATTCTGGAGTTGAAAGAATAATAAATTTTAAGAATGGTTCCACTCAATATAGAAACCTTAGTTTGGTTAATGGAATTTTAAATGTTTATGATGGGACGAACCAAGTAAATGGAACAAAAAGTATTCTTGATAATGAGTGGCACCATATTGTGGTTACCTATAATACGAATGATGTTAGGTTTTATATTGATGGGAGTTCTGACCCAATTTCTTCTGGATCTACTTTTGTATTGAGAAGTTTTAGTAATGATTCATTCTCTTTAAATGACCCAATTGGTGTTCAGCTTGATGGTGAAATGGAAGAAGTTGCAATGTGGAATAAAGCTTTAACTGCAAGTGAAATAAAAGATCTTTACCGTAAAGGAGTTTCTTCACTTGATTTAAATATTTATTCTTGTTCGGACGCAAGTTGTGATACAAAAACTTCTTCTGCATTAATTACTGATGCGAATAATAATAGTTGGATGACTATTCCTGCGGGGGTGAGTAATTCAAATTATTTGGGCTATGAAGCTATTTTTGGAAAAGCAACTGGTCTAGAAGATTACAATGCCGGAACTTTTAATGTTGGTGCGTATGTAAAAGATGTGAATATTTCTTATGTGGTTGGGGCAACTAGTTTTTCGGTTACTTATAATGGTAATGGTAGTGATGGTGGTGATGTCCCTGTTGATTCTAATGAGTATGTGAGTGGGGAAGAGGTTATTGTTCTTGGTAACACTGGTTCTTTGACTAAGAGTGGTTTTGATTTTAATGGGTGGAATACTTCTGCAGATGGTAGTGGGGATACTAATTATTTGGCTGGCGAAACTTTCACCATAAATGCTAATACTACACTCTATGCTCAATGGAAGGAAGTAGTTCCTATTACAACAGATGGTTTAATTTCATATTGGTCTCTTGATGGAAATGCCCTAGATAATTATGGTAGTTATAATGGAACCGTTTATGGGGCGACTTTGTCAACTGGTGTCGGTGAGGATATTAATACAGCATATAGTTTTGATGGTCTGAATGATTATATGCAAAGTTCTGCGCCTAGTGGACTAACTATAGCAACTGTCTCTGTTTGGATTAAGCTTAATTCTTTGCCATCCTCATCAAGCTATAATTTTTTTGCATATACCTCTGGAGGTCAGAATGTATCAAGCCATGATAAAGATCTTTCTGTAAATAGTGTGGGTAAAGCATTTTTTTACATCTGGGACGGAGGGGGTAAATCAGCTGTTTCAACAACAACTTTAACTACTGGACTTTGGTACCATCTTGTTGGTGTTACTAGTGGGTCGGCTACAAAAATATATGTGAATAGTGTTCTTGAAAATAGTGTTAATTCTGGTGCATCTTATAGTGGTGGGAATTCCTTTGTCATGAGTTTCATTAAAACGAGTGATAGTTGGGGAAGATACTTGAATGGAACATTGGACGAAGTGCGTGTTTACAATCGTGCTCTTACTCAAGAAGAAATTGATATAATTTATGCTCATGATGCACCATAGATAATTACTTGAATATTCTTTTGGTAGTATGTTATAAGTTATTTATGTTAAAAATTTTAAAAGAATGAATTATTATTAAAATAAATTTAATTTGTTGAAATTGAGTTGTACGATTTTATCGTACGTTTGAAATTACTTTTTTAATGGTGAATGATTTTTTTTGTTAAATTTTATTTTCACCGGCAAGAGCCAATTTTAGTGCAGGTTTTTTACGAAGTAAAAAAAGTGCTCGGCATGGAACTCTAAGAAGCTTTTTATATTGTTAAAATAATTGTTCTTTTATGGATTCAGAAAACATGGTTTCAATTTACATTTGTTTTAAACAAGTATTGTGGTTTGTATTTGATAGTTTAAACAAAACATTTAAAAAAGGTTCATCACTCCAGTATTACTATATAGTTAGGGTGGAATGATGAATATTTATGAGGCAAAACAAAGAGTAATTGATTCGCAAAGACTTGTGTTATCAAAAAAAGAGTTCAGTAACTTAATAGGAAAAAGTTTGCCAACTACAAGAGTTTATGTACATCGGATGAAAAAAAGGAATCTTTTAAGTGTAATGCGTGGGAAACTAGTTTTTACTGATAATGAATTTGTTATTGCTTCTCAGTTAATTGAACCAAGTTATATTTCATTACACACTGCGTTGTATTTGAATAATAAAATAATGCAGTTTCCAAAAAAAATAGAATGTGTTAACCCAAAAAATACCTTGCATGAAAATAATTTTGAGTATTATAAAATTAACCCAAAGTTATTTTTTGGTTTTAAAAAAATAAGGCTTAGTGGTTCGTGGGCTTTTGTTGCAGAACCAGAAAAAGCATTAATTGATGGGATTTATTTAAAAAGAATTTCAGAAGATCTGGTAAAGGAATTACTTCCAAGTATGAAAAAAAGTTTACTTAAAGAATTTTTATTGCGTGTAAAAAAATCAGGTGTTAAAGGCACAAAAAAAGTTTTAACTTTTTTTAATGGGGTGTTATAATGTTGACAAAAAAAGAGATTGTTGATTATGCAAAATTAAATAATAATTCACCTTATCAACAGGAAAAACATTATATTCAAAGTTGTATTTTATCAACTATTGCTGAAGAGAAAATAGTTTTTAAGGGTGGAACGTACTTGTGGTTTTTCCATGGACTTGCGAGATTTTCAGAAGACTTGGATTTTACTGCTTTTGGTGAAGTTAATGGTTTGGAGCAAAAAGTCATAAGTTCTTTGAAACTAATCGGAATTGAATCAGAGATAAAGAAAATTGAAAAGAAAAAAGAAGGTTTTAGTTTTAGGGTTGATGCAAAAGGACCATTATATGAAAATGATTTAAGTAAAAATTTTGTTTATGTTGAAATTAGTCAAAGGGATGACTTGGTTTTGAAGCCTTTGAATCTAGTTTTAAAAAATACAAATTATTTTATTTCAGAAAGAAATGTTTTGGGTATGTCTTTGCAAGAGGTTGTTGCAGAAAAAATTAGGGCAATTATTACAAGAAATAAACCAAGAGATGTTTTTGATTTAAATTTTTTAATAACAGAAAAAAATGTTGTGTTTGATAAAAAGCTTGTTCAGAAAAAAATGGATTATTATAAAGAAAAATTTTCAGAGAGTAAATTCAAAAATGCATTGAAAGCAAAAGAAAAATCATATTTTAATGAAATGAATTATCTTTTGAATTCCAAACCAACTAAATTTGAAGAAGTTGAAAAACGAATTTTAAATTGGATAAATAATTAATTTTATTTTTCACCGGCATGGGACTCTAAGAAGCTTTTTATATTGTTAAAATAATTGTTCTTTTATGGACTCAGAAAATGCAATGGTGTTGTTTGAAGGCAAAAAGATTAGAAAAGTTTGGCACAAAGAAGAATGGTGGTTTTCTGTTGTTGATATTGTTGAAGGGTTGGCTGGGACTCAGAGACCAAGAAAATACTGGTCAGATCTTAAAATTAAATTAATTGATGAAGGATTTCAGTTGTCCGATTTTATCGGACATCTCAAAATTGAAGCAAATGATGGTAAAAAATACCTAACAGATTGTACTAATACAGAAGGTGCTTTTCGTATAATTCAATCAATTCCTTCACCAAAAGCAGAACCTTTCAAATTATGGCTTGCAAAAATAGGTTATGAAAGAGTAGAAGAAATTAAAGATCCAGAACTTGCACAAAAAAGAATGAAAGAAATTTACAGATCAAAAGGGTATTCTGACGCTTGGATTGAAAAAAGAGTTCGTGGAATTGCAATTAGAGATGAATTAACTGATGAATGGAAAATGCGAGATGTAAAAAAAGAAGTTGAATTCGCAATTCTTACTTCCGAAATAAGTAAAGAAACCTTTGGAATGACTCCTAAAGAATATAAAAAATTTAAAGATTTAAAAAATGAAAACCTAAGGGATCACATGGATGAGTTAGAATTAATTTTTTCAATGCTTGGAGAAAAAGTTACGTCTGAAATTACGACTAATAAAAATAAACAAGGTTTTGATGAATGCAAGGTTGCTGCAAAAGAAGGTGGCGGGGTTGCAGGAAATGCTCGTAAGGAAGCAGAAAAAAAGATTGGAAAACCAGTGTCAACAAAAGATAATTATACACAAATTAGTGAAAAAGAAAAAAGATTACTAAAATAATTTTAATTGTTAACTAAATTATTTTTATATGTTATAAAAAAAGTAAAACTTGCGTTTAAAACTAGTGATAATTATAGTTTTGATCGTTTTGTCGGCGCCAACAAAACGATAAGTTTGCTAAAAAGGGTAACTAATAATGGTTTGATTATTATGTTGGCAAGGTCTGATTGTTATTTAGTATTTTAAGATATTTATAATTAAAAAGATTAATATTGTTCAAAGATAGTTATTGTTTAGATAATAATAGTGTTTTGTGGTCGGTATGAATAAATTAAATAAACCTGATAAAAATAAATTTAATGAATCTGGGCAGGTTTCTCTTGAGTTTATTATTGCGATTATTTTTGTTTTAGCAATACTTTTGTTTGGGGTTTTTATTTTCCAAAATAGAACTCTTGTAAACCAAAATTTAGCTCAAACTTGGGAAGCAGATAATGTTGCACACCGGATTGCAAGAAATATTAACAATGTTTATTTGATGGATAATAATACAACACTGCATGAGTATATTTATTTTAGTGGACTTGATAAAAATGTTGAATTTGGCGAACATGTAATTAGAATTTATAATGGTAATAATTATTCTGACGCTCCACTCTTAGCAGATTTTAATGCACTCATAACAGATTTGAATGGGTGGATTGAATTCAAAAAAATTGGTAACAAAGTAATAATTGATTATGGGGTTGGGAATTAAATGAATAATTTTAATTTCATTTTTATTGGTGGGTTATATGAATAAAAAAGGACAGTTTTTTTCACCAGATTTAATTATTGCAGTTTTAATTTTTTTCACAATTTTGTTCTTTTTTTTTAATGCTTCAGATGCTATTTTTTCAAGAGTTGATTTGAGTGAGAATTTAACTGCTGCTGATGAAGTGTCGCATAATACAATGAATATTTTAATTTATTCTCCTGGCGTTCCATTTAACTGGGAAACAAAAAATTTTTCAGAAACAAGGATTATTGGTTTAGCTGTTCAAAAAAATATTATTGATGAAAATAAGTTAGTTAAGTTAATTTATTTCTTAGATAATGAATATCTTTTAACAAAAGAAAAAATGGGGCTTGGAAAGAATGAGTTTAAACTTGAACTTGTTAATTATGATGGGGAAGTTTTATATTCTTCAAATCATGTTTTTGGTGCATCAAATTATAAGTTAAGTTATGAGCGAATAGTTTTGTTTAATGGTCAACAAGCAATTTTAAGGGGGACAATTTCAGATGAAAAATAATCTTCTACATAATATATTTGGTTGTAAGGGTTTCATCCTAACTTCAGATGCTTTCCTTGGTTTAACTTTGCTTGCATTGTTAATTGTTGTTTCTTTTGGTTATGTTTCTCAAATAAATCCTATGGTGTGGAATAATGTCGATTTAATTAATGCTGGGAGAGATGTTTCAATAACTTTTGAAAAAAGTAATGTTTTTGAGAACACAATAAAACAAAGTTCTTCAGAATTATTGCTTGACAAACTTGATGCAACACCTAATTCTTTTTGTTTTGAAATAAATATTTTTGAGGAAGGAAATTTAACTGTGCCAAAAATAAATGTTATGAAAGCAGGGTGTACTAAAAGTTTTGATGAATTTGTAGTAGTTAATAGTTCATTAGTTGTTAATAACAATGATGCTGTTGAATTTTATTTAGTTAGTGTTGGAGTTTGGTATAAATGAGTGTGAGGGTGGTATAAATGAATGTAAAAAAATTATTTGGTTTATTTAAAAAGAATTTTTTTGATTTTTCAAAAATTTCTAGTAAAGGGTTTTTGTTTACTATTTCAGTAATTATTTTTGCTTCAACTCTAGTTGTGTTTGCACAAGTATATACTAATTCAAATTTAGGTGCAGAAACAAGAATTTTAACAAGTTACAAACCAACTTCAGAATTTTTTTTAAATGAATCCATAGCAAATGATTTAAGTTCTTTGTTAGGTATTGACACAAGTATTGATATTTTAGATGGTCAAATAGAAATTAATATTTCTGATTCATTATCAAAGGATTATTCGGTTAGTGATGGACTTACTGGTTATGATTCTTTTTTAACAGATAGTTTTTTTCCACAAATGGCTGGGGTACAAGATATTAATTTAGAAGGTTTGGGTGATGGGGGGTATGAATTATTTTTTGGGAATGAATTTACTTATTCAAATAATTATGGTTCAAACATAATGTCTTTTACTTCAAGTAATGTACTTAATTCTCTTGATTTAAATATTGTTCACAATGCTTCAAATTTAGTTGATTATGTTTGGGATCCAGTTGAGGGGGATGCGAGTGTTGCGTTTAATCTATTCTTTACAAATGATACTAACTCAGTTACAGTTTCTGACTTGATTTCACCAACAAGTGCGTCAGAATTATTACTAATTTATGCAGATTATAATATTTTAGTTACTGTGGGTGTGGATAATTCTTTTTATATTGATTCAAATTCAACAGATTATTTAGAATTTGTTGCAAAAGCAAATTATGACTTTGACCAAAACTATTTGCCTGTTAGTTATAATGCAATAATAAATTATTCATTAAATAATTTTGATTCAAATTCTCATCCAAAAATAATAGGTTAATTTTTACTTTTAGTTAATTTGGTAAATAATTTTATTTCGAATTAGAATAAATTATTTTTAGATTATAATTATTTTTAGATTATAATTATTTTTAGATTATAATTATTTTTAGATTATTAATTTAAGAAGTAGATTAATTAGATTCTTAATTTAAGTAATTAATAAAAAATTAAAAAAAATAGAATTAGTAGAATTTTGAAAGGGAATTGTTCCCTTTCAAAATAATTATATTTATCCTGCAGTTCCTATAATATCCGCAGCACCGAATTGTTTCTTTCCACTAATGTTACTTGTGTTATATTGGATATACATATTACTATCTTTGTCATATGAATATTGTCCTGATGTTGTTGGTGTTGTTGGGCTAACGATTCTAGTGATTGTAGCTCCTGGTTGAACTGTAGCACTTGCTGT
>CAZVWD010000038.1:0-7515 GCA_964630715.1 uncultured archaeon | reverse complement strand
CACAGCACAGCAAAGGAAGCTGGTGAAATTGCAAAAAAAGCTAATGTAAAAAAACTCGTACTTTATCATTTTAGCGCACGAATAAATGATGCAAAAGAATTTGAGAACGAAGCAAAAAAAGAATTTGTAAATACAATCGCTGCAAAAGATTTAGATATTATTGAAATTTAAAATAAAGTTAACTAAAATAAATTTAAACAAATAAAATTTAATTCAAACTAAAAATCCTAAAAAAAATTTATTCCCCAAAAGATTTAATGAAGTGAATAATTTGATTTTCTTTTTCAAGCATCTCATCTTCTTTTTCACTAACCAATCTTTTGAATAATTTTTGATCAATTTCATTTTTAAGTAATTTATTTTCAATTATTTTAAGTTCCTTTCTAACAAGTTCAGATTCAATCAGCATATGTCTTAGAGTTACTTGTCTGTGTTTTGTTGGATGCACTAACTTTTGAATTAATTTTTCTGCCTTATCTTCAATTTCAAGAGTGTGAGTTTTTTTAATTCGGTAAATATCAAGTTCTGTTAAAACAATTTTATAACTTAAATCTTCTTTTACTTTTTCAAAAACATCTTGTTTTATTTTTCCTTGCATATATTTTTTTTCAGCAATTTTTAATTTTTCTCTTTCAATATCTAAATGTTCTTCTCTATCTCTAACTAATCTTTCAGTTAAACTAGAATTAAATTTCATTACTAAAAATAATCCAGCAATTACAATAACTACTAAAACAATAACTTCAAGACCAACTATTTCAAACATAATATAGAAATTACTTAGAACAATTTAAACTTTTCTTTTAAAAAAATTAAATTATTCTTGAGGATTATTTCCTCTCCACACCAACAATTCATAATTACTAGGTTGTTTGTCGCAAGTATTTGATTTAATTATAATATAATCATTTGTTATTATTTTTTCAAATGGAGTAAATTCAACCCCGTCAATATTTTGATCATAAATTACCAAATTAACTCCATTTTCAAGAAAATAAAAAAATGAATCCTTGCCTGGTAAAGGTTCAGCAACAATTCCATTAGAATACAAATAAACCCAATTATCACTCATCACACGACATTCATAAACAAAATCATCACCAGGGATTTCTTTTACATATCTTGAATTTACTAACGTTCCAACTAACATAATTAAAATTAAAACAATCACTATCCCAAATATTAATTTTCTTTTGTCTTTGTCATAAACAAATTCACCAATTTTTGTTGCTTGAAAAGGAACAAAAACATTTAGAAAACGTGCTTCTTTAATTCCTGAAAATATAAATTGGGCTAAAGCAATTATTCCTGCTTGAGCTGTTTTTTCTTTAACATTTTCTTTTAAATTTGTAATTAAAAAAATAATTATGAAAAATCCAATTAACAATATTTGATACACTTCAATCGGAGCAAACACCCCTTTAATTAAAAAATTTAAATAAGTTGTTTCTTCAATGCTAAAAAATAAACTTTGTTTTTTAATATAATTGTAAATTAACCATGGCGCCCATACAATCAATACACCAATAACAATTTTTACTAATTTTCTAACATTTAAATTTTCATAATCAATTAATAACACAATATAAAAAAAGAAATTATACCTTGAAAGAGTTGCTAAACCAAAAAGTAACCCTTGTCTTAATCCACCATTAACACAAATCGCTAAAATCAAAAAAGCAATTGCAAAATAATCTCCACCATAATTACCAAATAAGAGTATTTGGGGAGCTAAAAAGAAAAATAATGCAAAAAACAACTGATCTATTTTTTTTCTTACTACTTCTTTTTTGAATAAAACAATTCCTGCAATTAAATAAACAAAACTTGCAATTATTTGTGTTAAAAGAATTGAATTGTCACCAGCCCCAACAATACAATTTACTACTGCTGGAAGGGGAGGCCTTAAAAATTCAAAATAAGTTTGATTTCCACAAAGCCATTGTCCATTTAAATGATAAACAAAAGGATCCCAAAAAAACATTGTTGTTTGATAAATTTGAACAATTAGAAAAAAAATAAAAATAACTAAAATCCATTTATATTCTTTAATAAACTCAAGAATTGATTTTATGTTAAATTGCATAAAATAAATAACCAATTAATTATTATAAATATAACATTATTTTTGTTTTAAGTGAGTACTAGCAATAATTAATTCTTTTTCTCTTTGTTTTACTGCAAGATTATACATTAAGATAATTAAAATAATTACGATTAGAATTATTAAAAAAAGAAATACTTCCTCAATCATATTTACACCTTTATTTTTTTACCAGGAGTTAAAATAACTGTTTTAGTGTTAAGCACACTTTCTTTTATTCTTCTGTCAAGTTCTTTTGGATCAAATTTTCCAAAATCAAAAATATCATGTTGCATTGGAATTAGTGTAGCAGGTTTCATTAATTTTGCAGCACGAACAACATCAACAACATCCATGCTTCTATTGTTCATTGGAAGAATTGCAACGTCTGAACGTATTCTTGAAAAAGAATCAAGTAAATTTGTTACGCCCGCATGATAAACTTTTTTTCCATTACTTTCAATTAAATAACCTGTTGGACAAAAACATTGAGGACAATGAGCTGTCTTTGCTGAAATTTTAAACCCTTTTAAAAAAATTTCTGAACCTTGGCCAATTGGAGTCTTTAACGAACGAGGAACACTTAAATCAGTTAATAAAGAATCGTGCGCAACAACAATCGCATTCGTATTTTTAACAATTTGTTCTACTGCTTCTTTGTCAAAATGTTCTTGCATTTCATTTGTAAGAAGTATTAATGACACATCTTTAAAATCATCTTTTTTTACAGGGATTTTTTTTATTTTACCCACATCAGTTTTTGTTGTATCAAATATTGGGTCAATCAAAATCGTTCCATTTTTATCTTTTAACTTAAAAAAAGAGTGACCAAAATATTGTAGCTCAACCATAATCAATTATATTATACAACTTTAATTTAAACCTTCTTTAATTTTTTCAAAAAAAGCCAATAAAAAAGTTAATTAATAGGTAAAACATAACATATTACATGAAATCAAAATTTTTTATGATACTTTTGCTAATTTTTATTATTGGAGTAGTTAATGCTGCAAGTTATGACGTTTGGTTACACAGCATAGATATTGATGTTGACTCAATAGGAAACGCTACAATAATTGAAAAATACCATTTGTTTTTTTCTGGAGATGACGCAAAATATAATTTTAGACAAAATAGTATTTCTTTAGGATCAAACCTTGATAAATGGAGTGAGTTTGATACAAGATTTGCACCAACAATTGGACCAGACAAAATAATTAATGGTGCAATAAGTTATAGTGAAGGCGAAGATAATTATCTTGAAATTAAATATAAATTATCAGAAAGTTTAATGAGCAAAGGAAAAGAAACTTCTTTTTCAGAAGAGTATAATATTAAAGCAACTTATTTGAATAAATTATATCAATCTGGTTTATGGGTAATAACTGATAATACACGAATAACAATTAGTTTACCGCCTGGCGCAGAATTAGTAGAAGATATTTCTCCACAAGCAACAGTTGAACAAAATTCTACAAGAAAAATGATTACTTGGAATGGACACACAAGCGCAAATAAATTAACTGTAAAATATATTGTATGGAAAAAAATAAATCCAATAATTGATTTAAACGAATTAAGTAATTTTTTATTTAGAACAAATGAAGGATTAGCAATAATTTTTGTAATCATTATTTGTATCGGCGCAATATTTTGGAAAAGAAATTACTTTTCTGCAAAGATAGAAAAATTTGTTGAAGACAATACTTCATTTGAAGAAGATTAAAATAATTTTTAATTTAAACTCAAAAGAGCAAACTAATCAAGTTATTTTATACACAACAAATATTTTTTATAAAATAATTATCCAAATAAAGTTGTTTGTTTTGAATGAATGTGTTCAATAACTCGTTTTTCTTCTATTTCACTTGATTTTTCTAATAAATTTTGGACTTTTTTTGTAGTTGTTTTTGTGTTAAGTAAAAAAGCTATTTCTTTTTCATCAAACTCAAAATAATCAACTATCCCAGGAGCAATTTCTTTATTTTCCATCAAAATTTGAATAAATGAAATGTCATGCATCCCTTGTTTTGTTGAAACATGTGTTTTTTTACCAATTTTTTCTGCAATTAATTTTCTTAATGCTCTTTTTGAAGTTGATGCTGAAAGTGAAGAAAGTAAACTAGGAAATTGAAAAGGATTCCAACCAGAATAATCTTTTGCCCGTGAAAGCCCCACCCCAACAGTTGATAAAAAATAAACATATTTTAAAAATGAATAATGTTGTCGACGATAAATTCGCCCTTGAAAAATATCCCCTCTACTCAAGTAAGAAAATGCCTTTGCACAATCATCTTTGTCAAACTGCCTAGGAATATTTTCTTCAACCCAACGCATGAGTAAATCTGAAGAAACTTCAGAATTATAAACCATATCATTAATTTCTTTTAAATCATGCCCTTTAAATATTTTTGTAATAACAGGAAATATCTTTTCTTTTCTTTGTCTTTGCCCAAGACCATTAATATTTTCAAGAGTTACTTCAGGAACAAGACTTTGTAAATCAAGTAAAGCTCCACGAAAATCCCCCCCACTATTTTTTGCAAGTTCTTTAATTGCTTCAGGATCAAATTTTATTCCCTCAATATCACAAATTGCACGCAATCTTTTTGCAATACTTAAATAATTTATTTTTTTAAACTCATTAAGTGTTGCAAGTGTTCTAAGCGGAACTAATTTTTTGTTTGAATAAAGATCATTTGCAGTTAAAATAATTGGATTTCTTGCGGTTTTTATTACTGCAGAAATTGCTCCTGCTCCACCACGATCTGCTGCTTGCAAAGAATCTACTTCATCAATTAAAATTAATCTTTTCCCACCAAAAAGCGAAGCATTACCTGTAGCGGACCCTGCAACTTTTTCAATAGTTTCTTTATTTCGCAAATCACTTGAATTCATTTCAAAAATTTGCCAATTCATTTCTTTTGCAATCAAATACGCAAGAGCAGTTTTTCCAATACCTGGAGGACCAATAAATAAAAGAGGTTTTTGTTCTTCTCCATTTTGCCAAGCATTAGCCCATTTTACTGTGTTTTCAACCATTTCAATATTTCCAATGAATTCATCAAAATTCTTTGGCATATACTTATCGGTTAGTAATTCACTCATAATTATAATATTAAACAAAAGAATTAAAACAATGTCAATTATTCAATTTTTTGACTTAATACAGCACCATAATATTTGTTAGTTGAAATTGATTGTTTAAAATCTCTCCAATTTGAACCCATTGCTTTAACAGCAACATCAATTGTTTTACTCCCGCCACGAATATTGTATGCAGTTAACGTTTTTTCCATATCCCCATTAAAATGAATATATAAATCTGATAAATGTTTTACCCCAGCATGAATTGACTCTAATGGGTCGAATGGATTATGAAAATATCTATTCGTATAAGGACTACCAATTAAACTTACGTGCATTTGCATCAAACCAAAAGATTCTCCCGCAGGCGAAACAGCTAAAGGATTCCACCCCGATTCTTTTTGAACTAATTTTTTTGCAACATCTTGTGGAAAATCAAATTCTTTGCAAAACTTTTCAATTTCTTTACTAAGAATTCTTTTATTTCTTGCGACTTGTTTTTTTGTCAGAGGATTTGCAGCATATAATTTTCTATAAGATTTACCATTTACACGAAGCCAATCAATCAATTTTCTTGGATTACTTGATTGCATAATCCTTAATGTAATTTCAGGAGCCACATCAACCGTATCCAAATATTCTTTTTGCATTAATTCAAATTCTTTTTCATTCCTAGCTTTAGCAGTAGCAATCTTTTGTGCATTAATCCTTTGCAAACGTGTTGCTTGTTTTTTATGCATAAGTCTTTGTGCTTCTTGTTCAGTTAATTTTTTTTCTTGCTTCATTATACCTACACTAACCCCACCAAGAGCTGCAGTGGCACCAAAACCAAACAAATTTTTTAAAAATTTTCTTCTAGAATTATTTACCATAAAAAATATACCACTACAAAAGAATAAAATCTTTTCTTTTGAAATTACATAAAAAAACAAAGTTATAAAAAAGCTTTGTTTCACAATATTTGCGATGTGAAGGGATAATTTGACTTCGGTTTTGTTGTTTCTTTGCATCACTTTTTGTAATTTATTTTAATACTATATTTAAAATCTTATTTGATGAATCTGTACCTAACTTATAACCTTAAAACTGCTTTTGATTTGCAAACTAATTTAAATCTTTGATAAGATAAAATAAATGTGATGATATGCAAATTGGAATAGTTGGAAAACCTTCAAGTGGAAAAAGCACTTTTTTTGCTTCAAGTACACTTATTGATGTAGCAATGGCTTCTTACCCCTTTACAACTATTGAACCAAACAAAGGAATGGGTTTTGTTCGTGTAGAAGATGCTGGTAAATTTTTTGGAGTAATAAGTAACCCAAGAAATGGTTTTGTACATAATAATACTAGATATGTACCTATTGAATTAATTGATGTTGCTGGACTTGTTCCTGGAGCATATGAAGGAAAAGGTCTTGGAAACAAATTTTTAAATGACCTTACTGGAGCTGATGCATTAATTCATGTAGTTGACGCAAGTGGTTCAACTAATGCAGAAGGCAAAACTGTTGCAGAAGGAAGTCATGATCCATGCGAAGATGTATTATTTTTAGAGAATGAACTTGACATGTGGTTTTTAAAAATTATAGAAAATAATTGGAATAAGTTTTATAAAAATCCAACAAAAGAATTTAGAAAAAAAGTAGAAATTCTTGTTCAAAATTTAAGTGGAATAAAAATTTTAGAACACCATATTGAAAAAGCATTAAGAGAACTCAAACTTGAAGAAAGTAGATTTGATGAATGGACTGATGAACACAAAAAAATATTTGCTACTAAATGCCGTGAATTAAGTAAACCAATTATTATTGCTGCAAACAAATGCGATATGCCTACTGCAGAAAAAAACATTATAAAAATGAAAGAAACATTTAAGGATACAACAATTATCCCTTGTAGTGCTGCTAGTGAACTTTCACTGCGAAAAGCCGCAAAACAAAATATGTTATCTTATTATCCTGGCGAAAAAGATTTTGAAATAATAGGTGAACTTAATGAAAAACAAATTAGTGGTCTTCAAACAATTAGAAAAAATGTTTTAACTAAATTTGGTGGAACAGGAGTACAACTTTGTCTTGACACTAGTATACTTGATGTTCTTGATTATATTCCAATTTTTCCAGGAGGAGTTAAATCTCTTGTTGATAAGCAAAATCGTACACTTGTAGATTGCTTTCTTTTAAAGAAAGGAAGTACAGCTTTGGACTTTGCATACACTCTTCACACAGATATGGGTGATGGATTTATTCGAGGAGTCGATGTTAAAACAAAACAAATCATTGGAAAAGAACACATCCTAAAATACGGCGACGTTATTGAACTAATTTTCAAAAAGAAATAAATTA
>CAZVWD010000037.1:0-7652 GCA_964630715.1 uncultured archaeon | reverse complement strand
AGTATCCACATCTATTATCCAACCATTTCTATAATATGGAATTGAAGTAATAATAGGCCCGGCCGACACAGCTAAAACAATTCCAACAACAATAACAAAAACCAAAACTAACTTATCAAAACCACTCAAAAACATACCAATCAACCCAAATCAAATACAATCTTAATTAACCTAACCAAATAATCTAATAAAATTTAATTACAACTCACATTAATTACTCTTTTCTAATATTAAATCCTTTTGTTATAAACAAAACACAAAAAATTAAAACAAAAATCAACAAAATATTATTGTCAGGAATATTTGTTACTTTAACCTCATCTTTAATAGCAAAATAAATTTCTTTTAAACAACCTTTATTATCTGCACGTGCAATATACAAATTATTTACTTCAAAATTAAATCCCAAACTAGAATCTAAATCAATTCTTTGCAAATCAATATTACAATCAACTTCAATCGGAACAGGGTTTGTTGGGGGAAAATTTAATGGATTTCCAAACCTATCAAAAATATAAATATTTATATCTTGATTATCATAACACTTAAAATCAAGCGAAACTTCTTCATCTTTTACAATGGCATCAAAAACATCCATGCCACAAAAACCTTGTTGCAAAGGAGGAACAATAACTCCCCCCCCAACATTACAACAAAATTTTATTCCTTGATTTACACCAAGACTTTCAAAAACACCACAGGAAGATAAGTGAGCATTATTAACATCAGAAATTTCAAAAATGCAATTATATCCACTTTCACAAGAATTTCCAGCAGAAGTGAATTTACAAATATTATCAGTAAAAACATTCCCTTTCAAATAAATATTATTATCATAATTACTTTGATCATACATTTCAACATGCGCATTTGTTACACTTGAAATACCTAAAATTTTTACTCTATCAGTACCATTTGGTTTTATTGAATCATCAATTGTTACAACATTTAAATAAGCACAACCGCCTTCACCAGCAATACAAGCGTGACTTTGTGCATTATCTGAATAATATTTTATTAATTCAAAAGTTCCTGCAAAACTAACCCCTAAAAAAAGAATTAAAATTAATAAAATAACTATTTTTCGCATGATACAAATAGTACTCTTTAGAATATAAGATTAATTAATCTATTTTTGCAAAAAAATCCTTTAAAAACGGTTCAAGTTTTAATTTTTGAGCTTCTTCTTTTGTAGCCCACTTGTATTCAGTGTGTTCATCACTTAATTTTATGTCACCATCGCGTTTTTCACAATTAAACAAAACAATATATTTATTACCAGTTTTACTTTCAACATAAATAAAAATGGATTCTTCAATAACAATATCTAAATTTGTTTCTTCTTTTACTTCACGAATTAATGCATTTTCAAATTTTTCGCCATGCTCAAGTTTTCCACCAGCAAAATCCCAACACTCAGGATATGATTTTGAAGCAGGACTTCGTTTTAAAATTAAATAAGTATCATCAAGCCTAATTATTGCTTTTTGTACAACTTTGAAAACATATTTTTCATCCATAAATATCAATCATTAAATTAATTTTTCGTCCAAACAATATTTTAACACAGGAGTTTTTTTGAGTTTTTCAATTTCTTCTTTTGTTGCCCATAAATAAGTAGAATGATCATCTTTACAAACTTTTATATCATCAGAAATTTTTTTACAATTATAAATAAGAAATACTCCAAAACCATCTTTTACTTCTGTAACAAAAGCTGAAACCAAATTTAAAATATTAACTTCAAGGTTAGTTTCTTCTTTAACCTCACGCATTAAACTTTCTTTTAAATTTTCTCCATGCTCAAGTCTTCCACCAGCAAGATCCCAAAGCCCAGCAAAACTTTTCTCATCCATTGCGCGTTTTAGAACTAAAACTTTTTTATTTTCAATAATTAGAGCTTTTTGTGGAACTCTAAACAAATACTTTGGGTCATTTTGATTCATAAAAATAAATTAAAGAAAAAATAAGATTTACATCTTAAATTTTCTATTAACTTCACTTGTTAAAATATCACAAGCTGTTTTTATTGATTGCATTTGTTGAATAATTCTTTCTTTTTCAAGTTCAATTTCACTAATTGCTTCATATGGTTCTATTGCATCCTTAAACATTGACCTATCAATATATGGATATGGAAATGAATCCATTTTTTTTGAAACAAGTGCTACTGTTCTTCCAAGCCAAACATTAAGCCCTCTTTTTACAGGCCCCTTTATTGTTTTTCCTTCATCAAGACAAGAACGTAATTTATTTGTAATTGTTGCTTTTGGAAAAGGTAATTTATCCTCATCTAAACTTAAATTAACTGCACTTTTTTTATCAGTAGAATCTATTTTACTAATTAATTTTTCACATTCTTCTTTTATTTTTGAAATATGTTTTGTTAAATCATCTCTTTGTGAATTAATATCAGCAATTTCTTCATAAGGTGCAATTGCTTCTTTTAGCATATCATAATTAACAAAAGTGTAGGGTTGTGAATTCATTTTTCCTGAAATAATTTCAATTAGGTTTGAAACCCAAAGATTCATTTCATCTTTTACAGTTCCTTTAATTTGTTTTCCAGGCGCAATATTTTTTCTAACTATTTTTGTAATTGTTGCTCTTGGAAAAGGTAATTTTCCTTCATCTTCAACATTTTCACGAATTTCAACTTCGTTTTCGTGGACTTGTACTTCATTATTTTCATCATCAACCATTATTTTCACCTTTTTGCTATGCTAATTAATAGAATTTTGATACATTTAAAATAAAAAGGAATGGGTCGAAAAATAAAAACTCACAAAAACAATCATTTTAGCTAATAATACTTGCAAACATCAAAATTATGCTTACCATGATAAACATAGAAATCATTATCATTTGGGTCATATCAAGAGTTGTAAAAAACACTATGAAAAACCCCATTGCAACAATAAAAGATAATGCTCCAAAAACAAGCATAATATATGATAATAACATAGATCGTTTTCTAAATTTATGTACTTTTAACTGTTCAACATCAAGTTCTATTTCTGAAATTCTTTCATTAATTGAATCAAGCGCAATTTTAACCATTGAAACGGTTTTTTGTGAAGAAGAAATTGTTTTATTAACTCTACCCTCAAAAGACTTTGATTCTTCAATAATTTCTTGTTTTGCATCCCCAAGTTCTTCCATAGCAACTTCACGAACTTGTTGTTTTTCATTTGCTTCAATTTGTTCTAAATCAGCACGAATAATCTTTTGAAAATCTTGTTTTTGAACTTCAAATTCACTCTTAACAAGAACACCTATTTCTTTTTTAAGTAAAGTAAAAGTATCAGCCTCGGCAATTAATAATAATTTTTTTGCTTGTTCTTCTTCAACACCAAGATCATACATTGTTTTAAGTATTGTTTCTTGCGGTTGCCCTTCTTGCACCATTTTTTGTATTACTTCAATAATTGATTCATTTGCCATAACATATCACTAACTATCCGAAATTATTATTGTGTGAGAATACTTTTGTTCAAGTCCACCAACACGTAAAACAAATTCAATGTTTGCCTTACCTGGAACTAATGGTGTTAAAGTAGGATAAAAAGTTTTGCATTGGTCTTTTTCAATAACTAAACTTCTTGGGAAAAAAGATTCCTTAAAATAATTACCTTCAACTTTTTCTACCCAATAAACATCATACAAATCATTACTTGATTTATTACATAAACTAACTAACATTTGATATTCTTGCCCAACAACCATATTACTTGCAAGTTCAACTTTTGCTTCAACTGGATTTATTGTATCTTCATCAAGTTCAAAAACAAAGTGAGATGTTTTATTAAATAACGCATTAACATAAACATCATATTTTAAATCGTTTGAAAAATCCATTTCAATTTCAACAAAATTTTTATCCCCTGCTTCAAGCAAAGGCAGAATTTTTTTAATTTCATTATTATTATTCACTACAACAATTTCGATGTTTTTTATCACATGGTTTGAAAAATTTTTTATTGTTGTAGTAAAAACAACCTTTTCCCCAGTTACCCCTACTGAAGTATCTTTAATATCAAGCCCTTGTGAGACTGAGACAAAAAAGATGATTGAAAAAAAGATTATTGTAAAAGCAACTAAAAATACAGGATAAATAATTTTTCTTGGAACATAAACCATTTTTACTCAACCTTCTCAATTTCAACAATATTATCAAAAAATTGACCTAAATCAGGAATCAATTCTTTTTTACTTAAAATAAAAACTCCAGGTAATTTATGCTTATGTAACATTTTTGTAATAGCATAAATGAATTTATAAATAATTTTTTCATTATGATATAATTCTAAAATATTTATCGAATCAAAAATAAGAACAGCATTTTCATTAGCTTCAATAAAATCCAAAATTTTTATTTGGATTTGGGTTAAATTTCTTAAAGAATCAGTAAACTTCAAATTTTTATTTTCTGGTATATTAATTAAGTTTTTTGAGATAGTATCCAGTAAAAAAACCTCATCTTTATTTAATTTAGCATCTAAAAGTAACTCATTAGCTGTTTTAAAATTAATAGAAGTTAGAACAACAACAGGCTTTTTCCCAGCAGCAATAACTTTCTTTATGAGCGCAATTAAAAGATCATGATTATTTGATGCATCACAACCAATAAGAATTTGGTCTTGACCACAACTAGCTATTTGTTTTTTTAATTCAAAACTAATCTTTCGTTCTTTTGATAAAAGACTCTCTAAATTATCAAATTTTGCAGATTCACTTTCAATTTGATTTGAAATGTTCTTTTTACTTGATAAAATCGATTCAAAATCAAAATCATTATCTTTTTGCATACTTATAATAAGTTAAAGTTATTATTAAATATAGCAGAAAGACAAATTATTAAACAAGAAAGAAGTTAATATAACAGGGAAATTTGGTCAATTGGTGTTTGGATGGATACTTCAGAAAACGATAATGCATTTTTAAGTGAATTAAAAAAAATAACTACTACAAAACCTATTGAAAAAAACGCACTTGATAAATTAAAAGATCTTAAAAAAGAAAAGTTTAAACCACAAAATAAACCCATTGAAAATAAAATCAGCATTGAAAAATCCCAACCCCAACCTATTAAAATTACTGAAAAACAAATTGAAAATAAATCAATTGAAAATAATGAAATCCAAATAAAAAATAATGAAAAACAAATTGAAAGTAATGAAAAAAAAATAAATGAATTATTAAACAAAACAAATAATTCACTTATCAAAGAACCTGAAAAAGAATTAACATTATCAAAGTTTTTAAAACAAAAACAAACACCAAAGGACGAAAAATTTTCTTGGCAACAAAAAGCAATCAAGGTTGAACCAAAACAGTTTGAACAATACATTGATGTTGACCCAGAAATTGATAAAGCAATTGAAAAACAAAGAAGCACCATGGAATTTGAATGGGAAAAACATGAACCTATTGAAGAACCAAATGAAAAAGACTTTACAAATTATGATTGGTTGAAAAAAGAAATTTTAGAAGGTAAAAAAACTATTACTCAATCACCAACTAATCGACTAATACAACCAGAAAAAAAGTTATCAATAGAAAAACAACCAATCAATACAATACTTGATAAGAGCAACATACCCAACCAAAAAACAGCTTTAACAAAAACATCAACTGAATTTGACTGGGAAAATTATGATGATATAGAACAACCTAGCGAGACAGATTTTACACTAGAAAATAGTGGAACAAACTCAAACCCACAAAGTAATAATAAAGATTCACAAAATCAACCAACCATAAACGGACCAAAATGGAAACACAACACAGAAACAAATAAAAAAGAAGAAAAAGAACTACCCCAAATAAAAAAAGAAAATTCACAAATAAACAAACCAATTGAATTTGGATGGGAAAAACATGAAACAATTGAAGAACCAAACGAACAAGATTTCAAAATAAATGATATCCCAGTTAGCCCAAAAATAACTGGACCAAAATGGAAACATAATACAAAAACAAAAGATAACTTAACAAAAACACTGGATCAAAAAGAAGAAACAAAAAATATTTCTGATGAAAAACAAGATCTTCAAAAAATAAAAATTTCTGAAGACAAAAAAGAAAAAATAACTGGGCCAAAATGGAAACACAATACAGAAACAAATAAAAAAGAAGAAAAAGAACTACCCAAAACACTAAAAGATACTAAAATAATTTCAAAAGAAGAAACCAAACAAACTACAAATAATCCAGAAGTAAAAGTAACCCCATGGAAACATCACACAGAAGAACAAACAAAACCACAAGAAGATAAAAAAGAAATTACCCAAACAGAAAAATCACAAACAGAAAATATACCAATTAAAAAAGAAAATGTCTTGGATGAAAACAATCAAGAAGTAAAAACCCCTCCATGGAAACACCATACCCAACCCCAAGCAGGAGAAACACTACAAACAAAAACAACAACACAAGATTCTGATGAAGAAGAAGTAAAACCTTTACCAAAAGATATTAAATCAAAAATAAAACTTGACGTGATTGAAAATTTAAAAACACCAATCGATGAATTATTTGCTCTGCTTGAATCATTCAAAGTTGTTGATACTGCTGAAGTTGCTAGTCATGTTGGACTTGAATATTATGAAATTGAAAAAATTGCAAAAACATTTGAAGATTATGGAATTGTTGAAATAAAATACCCAACAAGTCTTAAAGCAAAACCTAAAATTTATCTAAAGAAAAGAGTTGCTCCAACAACAAGAGCTGTTCCAAAAGGAGAAGTTTTAGACAATTACCAAATTTCAGCAGATGGTGTGCCTGCAGAAATATCAATAGTAATGACAACAAATGAAGCACGACCAATTTATGCAATTGAATTACCATCAATTGGAAGATACACAAAACAATTTTTAACATTCATAAAAAATGAAATCGCAGAAGACATGCCAATTGAACTTGACGAAATAATGGACCCAAAAAAATCAAAAGCCCTTAAAAAAAGATTTTTTAATGAATCACAAAAACACTTAAAAAAATATTTCAGAACAAGCTCAAAAGAAGTACTTGATGTTTTAAGCGGAGTAGTACTTCACGAAATGTATGGACTTGGCTCAATTGAAGTAATTCTTAGTGACGATATGCTTGAAGAAGTTGCAATCAACTCATCAAAAACACCAATCACAGTATACCATCGAATTCACGGATGGTTAAAAACAAATTTATACCCAGGAAATGAAGAAGATATTCTAAATTATTCTTCACAAATTGGAAGAAAAGTTGGAAGAGAAATAACAACACTAAGTCCAATTCTTGATGCACATTTACTAAGTGGAGATCGTGTTAACGCAACACTTTTCCCAATTACAGCAGAAGGAAACACACTAACAATTAGAAGATTTGCAAGAAAGCCATGGACACTAATTGATTTCATTGGAAAAGCACACACTATGTCAAGTGAAATGGCAGCAATACTATGGCTTGCAATGCAATACGAAATGAACATATTAATTGCCGGAGGAACAGCATCTGGAAAAACATCAACACTTAACACATTACTTTCACTTGTACCATCATACCACAGAATAATTTCAATTGAAGATGTACGAGAAATAATTCTACCAATTTACCTAAACTGGAACTGGATACCAATGATAACACGTTCAGCTAACCCTGAAGGCCTTGGAGAA
>CAZVWD010000036.1:0-7682 GCA_964630715.1 uncultured archaeon | reverse complement strand
AACAATTTATTCAACAGAAAAAATGCTTGAAGAATTAAAAGACAAAATTGATGAAGCGAAGAAAAAAGAAATAACTGACTTGCTTGAAGCATTAAAAACAGAAATGAAAAACGAACCAAAAAATGTTTCTGCATTAAAAACAAAAATGGAAGATCTAAATAAAAAATTACAAGAAATTGGATCAGAAGTTTACAAACAAGCACAAGCAGCAAACCCTGGTGCAGAACCTGAACAAAAAACTAGTGAAGGTGCAAAAAAAGAAGGGGATGATAAAGTTGTTGATGCCGAATTCGAAGAAAAAGACGACAAAAAAAATTGAAGAAGTTGAAGAAATAAAAATTAAAGAAAATGAGGTTTGGCTAGCAAGCTAAACCTTTTAATTTTTTTTTAATTAGTTAAGTTAAGTAAATTAGTTAAGTAAATTAGTTAAGTAAATTAGTTAAGTAAATTAGTTAAGTTATTATTGTTATAATTAATAGTTGATATATATGCCAGATTACTATTCTATTTTAGGCCTTTCAAAAGGTGCTTCTAGTGAAGAAGTAAAAAAAGCTTATAAAAAGATGGCAAAACAATATCATCCGGATATTAGTTCTGATAAAGATGCCGAAAAAAAATTCAAAGAAGTTTCAGAAGCATATTCTGTACTTTCTGACCCAGAAAAAAAACAAAATTATGACAATTATGGAGACTCTTACAAAAACTTCCAAGGGTACAATCAAGGTTTTGGTGGAGGCTTTGGAAGCGGTGGAATCGACATTGACTTTGAAGATATTTTTAACTCATTTGGTTTTGGTGGCTTTGGAGATATTTTTGGTGGGGGAAAACAAAAACAAAGAGCTGATATGGGATCAAATATAAAAGTAAACACAACAATTACTTTTGAAGAAGCAGCATTTGGTTGTGAAAAAGAAATAACTTATGATAAAATAGAAAAATGCCCTGAATGTAATGGAACAGGTGCAGAAAAAGGTCGCGAAAAAACATGTGATGTTTGTCGCGGAACTGGAAGAGAAGTAAAACAACAAAGAACTCCTTTTGGAATATTTCAATCACAAAGAACATGTTCAAAATGTCGCGGAAAAGGAAGTATTGCAGAAAAAGAATGTTCCCACTGCAGTGGACAAGGACTTGTTTCAAAAAAACACAAAGTAAAAGTAAAAATCCCAGCAGGAATTGATAATGGAAACCACTTAAGAATTTCAAGAAAAGGACACTCTGGAAAAGATGGTGAAGGAGATTTATATTTAATTATTTTTGTAGAACCACATAAGGTATTCAAAAGAGATGAATATGATGTTTATGCAGAAATACCAATTTCATTTACTGAAAGTGCCCTTGGTGCAACTGTTGAAGTACCAACACTTAAAGGAAAAGCTGATTTAAAGATTCCTGGCGGAACACAAACCGGAACAATTTTTAGATTAAAAAATAAAGGAATACAAAACTTAAATTCACAAAACTATGGTGATGAATACATAAAAGTAATAGTTGAAACACCTAAAAAAATATCTAAAAAACAAAAAGAGCTGTTTGAAAAACTTGAAAAAGAAGAAAAAATGAGCAAAAAAAGAAAAGGTTTTTTTGAAAGTGTATTTGGCAAATTCTAATTTTATATGTTGCTAAACCTTGGTTTTGGCATACAGATTTTTTTTGGTAAGTAATAAATACTTGAATTTCATAATACTATTATGAAAAAGCATTTCATTTTAATTTTAATTCTAATTTCTATTTTTGGGTTGGTAAACTCACAAACTGACAATAATGAAATTACTCTTTTAGAAGTAAATATGTTTAATGATGATATTGTGGTTGAGGTTGGTTGTTCTAATGACTTGGTGAAAATAGATTTTAATCTATTTGATTTTGATTCAAACCCTTTAATGGATACCAATAAATTTAACCTTACTAATAATGAATTATTTGGAAACGTGGATTGTAATATTTTGCCGATAAAATATATTTTAAAAAACAAAAACTTAATTGAAGATAAAACTTATCTTATTAATACTCTTGTAAAATCTGGGTGTGTGGGGAGTTGCAATAAAAGTGCGTATATTTATTATTCAAAACAAAAACAGGCTGCAATTCCGGACAATAACATTATTTTAATTGCGTTAATTGTTTCTTTTGTGGGGTTTATTTGCACAAAGAAAAGAATTTAATACTTTAAAAACATAATTTAGTTGGTTTAAATGAAAATTATTATAGCAATACTAGCAATATTCATCATTAGTTTTGGGTGCATTGGCCCAGAAACTGCAACAAATAATGATTTTACTTTATTAAAAGAACAATATAATGTTACGGATACATTTTATCCAGACCTTGATATAATGAATTCATATATCACAGACCTATCCCTGCTTAGATCAAAAAGTAATTTAACATTATCTCGAGTAATTGATGTTGAACTTTACTCAGCACAATCATTTTATTACTTTTCAAAATCACTTGAAGAATCAAATCAAATAAATTATGGTTCGGATTTATGTAATAGTAAATCCTATAAAAATACTTTAATGTATTTAGATTTTTCAAAAAATTATTCACAAAAAGCTAATTCTGCATTAACTCAAGTATTACCAACTGATGTTTATTTACTAAAAACAAATCAAAGCGAAGTAATAAATAATTTTTATAATTTAGCAAATGAATACAAATTAACTCTTGAAGAATTATGCTAATTTTTGTGCATTGGGTTAATTTGTGTATTAGGTTAATAGTTTTGTGGGTTTTTACTATTTTTGAAATTATTAAAATAGTTCTAATTAAAAATCCTTTTTTTAAATAATATTATTATGGAAGAAAAAGTTTTTAGTGTAAAATGTGCAGAAGCAGAAGTTACACAAATAGAATTTGAAGGTAAAAAAGCAATTTTAAAAAAAAGAGTAAAAAAAGGTTATCGCTCAAACGAACTTGACAATTTAATCATAAAACGAAGAACAAAAAGTGAAGCTAAATTAATAAAAACATTAAACTCTGTTGTGAATGTTCCACAGATTTATTTTGTTAACCAATCAGAAATAATAATGGAATTTATTGAGGGTGTTCCACTCAAAAAAATTATTGAAAAACAACCAAATCTTTGTGTGTTAGCAGGAAAAGAGATAAAAAAAATTCATGATGTAGGAATTATTCATGGTGATTTAACAACATCAAATATTATTGCGCGTGACACAAAAAAACAAGAAAAAGAATTAGTGTTTATTGATTTTGGGTTAGGTTATTTTTCAAAAAAAATAGAAGATGTTGCAACTGATTTAATTGTTTTTAAAAAAACATTTAACGCTACACATTCAAAATTAAAAAATGGGTGGGAGTTAGTAATGCAAGGGTATAAACCCAGTGCAGAATTAAAAACAAGGATGCAAGATGTAGAAAAACGTGCAAGATACCATTAAACAATTTTTTTTGAAAAGCTCGTAATTAGCTTTATAAACCTTCTTTTCAAAAAGATAAGTATAGTTTTAGAGTTCTTTTCTAAACCCTAAAAGGTTAGAAAGGTTAAAGTGATTAAAATGGTAAAAAAAGTTGAACAAGAAGTAATGACTGCAAAAGACGCTGAAGAAATGGTTGTGTCACTTGCAAATGCAGGTCATTCACCAAGTAAAATTGGACTTATTTTAAGAGATGAACATAATGTTAAAAATTTTAGAGAAGTAACAGGAAAACACTTACAAACTGTTCTTGATGAAAACAAATTACTTGGGGATATGCCTGAAGACTTATTAAATTTAATTAGAAAAAGTGTTGATTTATTTAATCATCTTGATAAAAATAAAAAAGATTTCTCTGCAAAAAGAGGATATGAATTAACTGTTTCAAAAATTAGAAAATTAAGTAGATATTATGTTAAAAAAGGAAAATTGCCAGCGGGATGGAAATACACTGCACAATCTGCAGCGTTATTGGTGAAATAATGAACATTAAAGCAAAAATGTTTGTAAATAAGGAATTAGTATTTAGTGGAGACGGAATAAAAGCATTAAAAGAAATTGATAAAAGATTAGCGTGATTATTATGGTTGAAAACAATAAAGCAAGAAGAAAAACCGTTGACAAATGGAAAAAGAAAAAATGGTTTGTAATTAAAGCGTCAAAATTATTTGATGGAAAAGTACTTGGGGAAACTCCAGCTGAAAGAGCAACTCAATTAACTAATAGAACTCTTAAAGTTACACTTGATAAATTAACTGGACAAAGACAAAAAAGAGATATTATTGTTCATTTCAAAACAAATGATGTTCAAGGACAAAGTATAAACACTATTGTTTCTAAATTTGAAGTAGCTAAATCTTCACTTGGCAGAGCAGTAAGACGAAGAAATAGTAAAGTAATGTTTGTAGAAAAAATTCCAGTTGTTGGCGGAGACGCGAGAGTTTCAATTATTGTAATAACTGCAAGAAAAGCAACAGCTTCTCAAAGAACAGGAATTAGAGAAATTATAAAAGAAAGATTATCTAAATTTAATGGTAAAGAATTTGAAGTAATTGTAAATGAATTATTACTTGGTAATTTTGCAAATAATTTACAAAAAGATTCAAGCAAAGTTTACATGACTAAAAAAGTAATTGCTTCAAAAGCAACATTTACTGAAACAAAGTAATAAATATGTGAATTTATTATTGTTATAATGGAACTAATAGAATTAATTATAATAATTTCTTTCTTAATAATATTTTCAATATTTTCTTATAAAAAAAGATTACTTGATTTTGAAGGAATATTAATTGCTAACGTTGTTGGGCTTGCCGCAATAACTTATGGCCCAAATCCATTACTTGATTTTTCGGCAGTTGTAGTATTTTTTATTGTTGGTGAAATAGCAAGTAATTATCCAAAAAGAAAACATGAACAAAGAGGGATTTGGAATGTTGTTGGAAATTCTTTTCCCGCACTTATTTGTTTAATTTTGATAATAATTTATCCTGAGTTTAATTTTATTTTTGAGTTAGCATTTTTTGGGGCGGTAGCTGCAGCACTAGCTGATACATTATCTTCAGAAATAGGGTATTATTCAAAATCAGAGCCTTGGTTAATATCAAATTTCAAGCGTGTTCCAAGAGGAACAGATGGGGGTATTACAGTTCTTGGAGAACTAGCTGGTCTTTTAGGCGGATTAATAATTGCAGGAGTATATTTTATTTTTTATCAAAATTTTGTTGTTGCTTCAATCTTAATTCTTAGTGGGTTAGTTGGAACAAATGTTGATTCTTTATTTGGGGCGTTGTTTGAAATTAAAAAGATTTTAAATAATACTCATGTTAATTTAATTGGAAGTTCTGCAGGAGCAATATTTGCTTTTATAGTAGGAATAATATTATTATTGTGGTGATTTGGTGGAATTTTTTATTTTTTTACTTATTGTATTTGCGTATGTTGTTCCAATGTATGTTGCAAATGCCGCACCAATTTTAATTCATGGAAAAAAACCACTTGATTTTGAAAAAAAGTTTCGGGGAAAAAGAATTTTAGGAAAAGGTAAAACTATTGTTGGGACACTTGCGGGAATTATTGTGGGTACAATTGCTGGATTATTATTTTCCCTGATTTTTCCACATGTTTTTGATTTAATCCCAAATTATTACTTATTAATTTTTACTTTAGCAATTGGGGCGATGTTAGGTGATATTGTTGAGAGTTTTATTAAAAGACAAGTTGGGATTGAAAGCGGTTCTTTTTGTCCATTGTTTGATCAAATAGATTTTATTGTGGGGGGTTTTGTTTTAAGTTTAATTATTCGGATTCCTGAAATTGAAATTGTATTGTTGGTTTTTATCACAACAATATTTGCCCACTTATTTTTTAATGCTTTAAGTTTTAAGTTAGGGCTTAAAAAAGTTCCATGGTGATTTTTTTGAAAAACAAAAACACACACGTATTTTTTAAAAATAATTTTTTTAATAAATTAAATGAAAATAAATTGTATAAAAAATTTAAAAAAAATAAAATGCTTGTTTTTTTAATTAAGTTTTTTGCAATATTTTTTGTTTTATCAAATTTAATTAATATTTTGGATTTGACTTTTTTATTAAATATAATAACAAAAATTTCTGCAAATTATTTAAGTCTTCAATTTGCTGGAAATCAAATTTTTGTTAATACTAGTGTATTTATTGTAACAAATTCATGCACGGGGCTAGTAAGTACAGCAATACTTGCAGCAGTAATATTTGCATTAAAGAAGCCCAAAATACGCCAAAAGCTTAA
The DNA here is from genome assembly GCA_964630715.1 of uncultured archaeon. Classification (GTDB taxonomy): domain Archaea; phylum Iainarchaeota; class Iainarchaeia; order Iainarchaeales; family JAAZKV01; genus JABIDZ01. The sequence continues at coordinate 1,470 of CAZVWD010000036.1, read as the reverse complement.
ATTATTCATTTTTGGCACCCTTTTGTTACTTGTTATTAACGTTCCTAGGATAATTTTGATTCTTTTTGTGGCTAAAGTAGGCTCAATTGATCCAGATCTAGTTCACACTCTAACTTGGTTTTTAATGAGTTTTTTAATACTTATAATATGGTATTTTGGAACAAAATCAGTTACTAAAATAAAAGATTTTAGTGAATTATTATAAATTGGTTTTTTATTCAAAGTCAAACAACCAAAGCACTTTTTTACCTGGGACAACAAACATGTTTCTATCTCGACTCTCAAAACTTATTTGTTTTACTCCGAGCATAATTTCAATTTTTTTTCTTGCAATTTCTAATTCTTTAAGTTCATGAACAATTTTAGGGTCTTTTGTTGAATAATTTCGATCAAAATAATCCTTATATAATGTGCCTTGGCTTGCATCTAAATAATCTGTAACAGTAAAAGTGGGGTCCATTTCTGATTTGGGTAGGTCTTCTTGTTTAGGTTTTCCATATAATATATGAGGCATTAATACACGTACATTATACCCATTAATTTTTTTATTTTCAAATAATTTTCTAGCAAGGATATGTTTTTGAGTATGTTCTTTAGGATCAATTCTAGAATATCTTACAAAAAATACTTTTTTGCCATGAGCTATTCTAAAAGTTGCTGTAGAATATCCGCCTTTATAATTTCCATTTGCAAGTCGTTGAACAGCAATTCCACTTTTTGTTGTTTTGGTCGCGCCTTGAGGCATGGCGAATCCTTCTTTTTCAATTAACCTTTTTACTTCAAGCATTTTTTTAGGATGTCTTGAAATCATGTTTTTTCCAAGAGGGTTATATGCTAAAATTCGTCTAGCAGTAGCTTTTACATGTAAAGAATATTTTCCCATAAGAATAATTAATTAAAAAAAGTTTAAATTACAATCTTAAATAAAATTATTCTTTCTTTTCAATTTTATCAACAATCATTTCTATTATTTTAGTAAATGCTGGTCTTGTAATAAAAACACCAATTAAAGCACCCATCATTGCAACAACAGCAAACCCATATAATTTATCTATTCCTGGGTAAGCTCTAGCGAACATTGTTATTGGAAGCATTACTGCAATCATTGTGAATGCAGAAGTCATAATAATAAATAATGCTGCTTTTGCTCTTGAAAGTAATGATTCTTTTACTTTCTTTGATTTAGCCATTATTTCATCAGTTATTACAATTTCTGAATCAACTCCAGTTCCAATTACTGCAATAAGTCCAGCGAACGCTGCTAAGTCAAGAGGTCTTTGTGTTAATACAATAAAACCAAGGTTAAGGATTACTTCACTTCCACCAATAATAAAAATAGGTATTGCTATTTTCCAACTTTTATATCTAATTGCAACAACGATTCCCACAACAAGGAATGCTAAAATCCCCATCATAATTACAAGTGATTTAAATGATTCTCCAAGTGAAGGAGAAATAGTTTCTTTTGAA
>CAZVWD010000035.1:0-7699 GCA_964630715.1 uncultured archaeon | reverse complement strand
CCATAAGGCAACAATGTCTCAGCACCTCTATCAACACTAAAAACTAATTTATCCTCTTCAATAAACCTAAAGAACTTCTGATAATTTACTTCAGTAGTCGCAAAAGAATTCAAATAATAATCCCTAAAATCATCTAAAAATGAAGAATTATAATTATCTTTAATCAAATAAACATAAAACGAAGTTTTAGCAGGAACACTAGTAACATGTCCTTGTTTTAACAAATTTTCAATCTCGTTTAATTTCTTAATCAAACTAATAGTAAACTGTGTTCCATCACAATAATTATACTGCCAATTAGTAGAATCACACTCATCAATAGCAACGTGTTCCCAACTCCAATCATAATCAATCCGAGGAACAAAACCACTACCCGTATAACCTTCTTCACCATCATCATTAACACATAAATTTTCTTGACCAGTTAATTTAACCCTAAACTTTTGAGATGCAGTTTCTTTATCACTAACCCAATCACTAACTTCTATCATTGCATACTCATCACCCATCAAATCATTTTTTACAATATTAAAATCAATATTATTTCCAGCCACTTCTGAAACACCAACATACTCAGCATAATATCTACCATTCTTTAAAAATGTTCTAACTTGTGGTGATCCTTCAACATATCCTGGAATAGTATCTTGAGGAATATAATACATTGTACTTCCAGTACCACTATATTCAACTAAAGGATCTTCTGGAGGTCTTATTACATAAGGTTGATATTGGCAATTAGTTTCGGTTCCTGTTTTACAAACCCCTGTATCAGAAAACCAATTTAAATTTTGTTCACACCCAGTGTCTCCAACAACACAACCAAATATTGCTGAAACATCAAGATTCATTGTAAATGCTCTTTCAAGATTTACAAATCCATTTGGACGTATTGATCCAACAAAGAAATAAACATATTCCATTGGGTAACCAGTAAATGGACCATAACCATCACCACTAGCTTCAATATCAGTCATTTTAGGCAGAGGTGTTGCATCAGAGTATGACCCAATATTTTTAACTACTCCTTCAAGTGTATCTAATCGCACAGGTATTGACCATTTTGATTTTCTTTCATTCAAAAGTTCTGCACCTCGTGATTGTTCAAATTGTATTTGTAAATGTGCGGTGTTTTCGTAACACTTTCCCCAATTCCAGCGAGCATTACCATGTAAATAATACTGAGTATAAGCCCGTCCACCACCAAGATATTTATTTTCTTGGAAGATAACGTTTTTATTTTTTCCTTGGTCGGCCCGAATAACAGTGGAACACCCCGTACCATCTTCAACAAGACCACTCCAACTTGGTGCATTTTCATACCATCTTTCTGGGCTTGAATAATCATAAGCTACTCCATCAACATAATAATATTTGCTGCCATTTAATTGTGAAGCAATAGAATTTTCTCCATCAGGATCAGTAATGCCAAGACTTCCTGAAGCAGGCCGACCTTCACTTTTTTGATTTCCAAAATAATATAATGGCCATCCCACATGCAGGGCTTGGTTATTAAATAAGTACATCTTTTGTGCTGACGCTTTATTTGGATCATAATCACCAATAGCCCAAGATGAATTATCATTTGAGTTAAATTGACCATCATCTGTAAAATCAAATATATTCATCCCAAATCTACTATTAACTGTTTTTAAATAATCTATTCCTCCACCCATTCCTCCACCACCCATTTGGTCTCCTGCTACAGGATTATAAGGGTAAGTACTAATAAGAGTTATTCCAGTTTGAGTTACTTCTTGAGAAATACCTTGATTAGCAGTGTAATCACTTAATGGTTTTACTGTACCCCAATCACTTGGAACAGGCATTCGCCCAAGGGCAATACTTGGGTTAGTAATATTTAAATCCGGTTCTGGTTTTGGAATAGTTTCCCCATCATAAGTATGCTTAGCTTCCACCGCTTGGAAAAGTGACATGCATTTTAAGTCCTTTGCTACACTTGCTGGTTCACCTGCAATTTTCACATTTGAGGAATCACTGCCCCAAAAGTGACATTGATCTGCTTGATGTAAATGTAATTGTGTTGAACCTATTGTACTAACATACATACTTTCAAGAGCTGAACCAATTACTGTTGCATTAAAATCAATATATCTTGGATTTCCTGGTTTTGTAAAATTAATATAAGTTGAAGTTGTATTCAAATTCATTTTAGGATAAAAATTATTATACCTCCCAGCATAACAATTATTCATCACACTGCTAGAAATTTGCCCAGTATTCTTCAAATCAAAAATCGCTTGTTCTAAATCAAAACAACTACGTGGATCCTTAACAATAAAATCAACATTAAGTAATTTTTGAACACCAGCCTCATCAGAAAAAAACTCAATCTGGTACACTCCCAAAACATTATTTTTTGGATGAGCAGTAATCTCTAAAGACACTTGACCACCAACAGGAACATCATAACCCAGAGCAGAAAAAGAAAGTTCACCAGTAAAATTAACATGAACACTTTTCTCACAACCAGATTTTATAACAAAAGACTTTACAGAATTAACATCACCAGAAACAACAAAATTACTAGTTTGAATTTTATTATTATCATAATAAACACTTAAACAACTAGGAGCCACTTGAGCCTCTGTTGGGAAAGGATTTGTAACAATAACTTGTTTTGTTCCAGGAATAGAACCATTAACATCACTTGCAGTAAATTCAATTACATCCCCCGCATCAAGATTAAGTGCATTAAAATTTATTTGCGAAAAACCATTCTCATCAGTAATGCCTGAATAAAGAGGTATTCTTTGTGAACCAATTACTTTTTCAGCTTTCCAAAGAGCACTAACACCATTAGTTGAACTAGTATACCTTGTTTTAATTAAAAACATCGGATAAATTGAATCAACATCAATTCTTCCAGGACTAAAATCAATAGCTAAAATATTTTTATTTTTAATAGTTAAACTAACAGTTTCATTATTACCAGCATAATTTCTAAAAAGATCAGAACCACTAACAGCTTCAACAATTTCACTAATAAGTAATCCGGTAGTGTTTTGTTTTAAAATTAAATCAGCCTCAACAAGACTTGATTCACTAACAGGACCTAACACAATAGATTTTTTTTGTGAATTAGTATCGCCAGCAAAAGTAGCATACCTTAATTTTGTAGTAGGAATATTAAAAACAACATTCACTCCTCCAAAATCCTCATCACTTAAATTATGAACTTTCGTTAACAAAGAATACTCATCTTCAATAAAAACAACTTGCCTATCACCAAGAGGTTTTATTTCATTTGTTGTTTTATTTTTTATAAAATTACTAAACATAAAAACTGGACAATTTATTCCTTGTAAACAAAACCTCTCACCAATAACAAATTCCTTTTCATAAACAAGAGAATTTTCACCAGCAAAAGAATCAAACTTTATTTTAAAAGAACCCTCAACATTCTCATCAACACTTAACTTAACGATGATTGGAATAGAAATTTTTTGACTAGCATCAAAAAAAGCACCAAGTTGTTTTCCACTAGAATCAACTAAAGAATCACTAGCAGGATCAATTAATCTTCCAAGCGAACTAGCACTCATTACATTAAACGAACCCTCAATAGAATTTGCACCATCAAAATAAATTCCTTTATTTGAATCAACAACAAAATTTGATATTAATTTATCCGCACTAACCTCATCAAGCACTATCAAAAAATGTAAATAATAAGTTTCTCCATCAACAATCTTGTCCGCATTATTAACCGCGTTATATAATGGATTAGTTTTGTAAACTTGTGTTAAAAACATTTGAACATTATTTGTGTTAGGTAAAGAATTTTGTTTCATTACAAAAACATTTTTCCTTTGAATTCCTCGATTTATTTTATAAACAAGATCTTCATGTAAGAAATAATTTGCATCATCAACAACAAGTTTTACTTGCGTTTTAACTTTTAGATCACTAGTCAAAACTTTATTACCAAAACCTTCTTTTGCAGAAACAAATTCACCATTTACTTTTACAAACAATTTATAATTTGCCATTAACAAGTTTCCTTCTTTGTCCACAATATTAAACTCTATTTTTCCTTCACCAGTATCAAGTTGTACTGTGATTTCTTTTTCTTGGTTTTTTCCAAGCAAAACATTAGTTTCTTTTAAATCATTCCCTGAATAATCTTGTGCAAGCAAATCAAATTCTCCAGAAGATAAATTTGTGAAAATTACTTGTCCGTCTGAATCAGTTCGAGCATTATCAATTAAATAATTTGTATCTTTTAAAAACAATTGAACAGAAGCATTTTTTTCAACATTATTTAAATCATCAATAACATTTACAATTAGTTTTCCACCACCTTGTGATAAAACAATTTTTTGAAAAGTTGTAGCATCTTGTAATATTATATCAAATATTTGTGTTTCATAACCGCTTGCTTTTACAACCCCTTTAAACACAGTGCTTGCTATTTCACTTTCACGAACTTTTAACGAACTTGTTTTACCAAACGCATTAGTTATTTTTTCAAGCTTTAAATCATTTTTAAAAATAGAAACTTTAGCCCCAATAACTCCTTGATCAAGACTATCAACAAATTGTAAATTTACATATTTATCATTTGTTGTTGGTAAGTGGGTTGTAAAATCTAAATTAACTTCTTCACTTCCACCATTTTCTAAAACAATTATTCCATTTAAAAATTCACCATCATAACTTGCAACATACCTATATGTACCTGCATCAAATTCATCAAAATATACTCCGCTTGAATCTGTTTGAATAATACTTAATTCTCCAGCAGAATTTGTTAAATTAATTTCAACACTCCCAACATCAATAGTATCAAGTTTTGAGTAAAATGTTATTGTTCCTTTCAAAGATAGTTGTTTTAATTTTATTACGGCTCGTTGGTCAGAATTAAGAACGTTTATTATTTTATCTTCATACCCGTCAGCACTTGCTCGAAGTTGTAAATTAGAACACTCTAAAACCTCAGGTTCTGCCCCGAGTAAATCATACAAATCTAACACTTCATCAAATGTATTTTGCCCAATTTTAAAAACGAATCCTTCTGTGCTTTGACTTGTAAGTTCTGCTTTTGTTTCACCAGAACAAATTAATTCAAGTTTTGAACTTGCAATTAAATCATTATCCTCATCAGTAACAAGAGCAGTAAAATCTCTTTCGCTTTGAGTTATTTGGCTCAAACTAATAGCAATTCTTCCTTCGCTTAAATAATCAGTTTCTAAATAAGTTTTATCAAATGATAAATAACCACTCTTATTAGCAGTTAACAAAATTTCTCCACCACACACTTGTGCAATTGCTTTTCCATCAGCACCAGTTATTATTTCACTATTACCACAATCATCAATTAATTCAATTTTAACATTTTTAAGAGGAACCCCATCACTAGAAATTGCAATTACATTAATTTGTTGTCCACCAACACTAGGCGAAAAACTCAACAAAGCAAGTATTATTAAAACAAAAATTATTAATAAAAATAAAATAAAACTAGGAACAACTTTGTCAACAGGATCAACTATTTTATACACAGGAACGATTGAATCAATACGATCAAGTGTAGCATACCACTTATCTTCCAAATTTGAATAAATTCCTATTGTTAACACCCATTAAATAATGAGTTTACAGAATAAAAACCTTTTCACTAAATTAGGTCTTGTGCGAAAAGTATTTTGAATGGGCTTCTGTGCGAAAAGCCCTATCAAGTAAAAGGCATTGTTAAAAAAGCCAATATCTTTTATGACTACTGGTAAGTAAGATGCATTTATGGATTTGCAAATAAACTCACATAGGAAAAATTAATAAGGTGGGTCTTTCTTTATTTTTAATATGTTTAGGCAAAGAAGAACTGAACAAGTTCCACCAGAAGTTTTAGAAGAGTCAAGTAAAGTCTTGTCAGGCAAGACTAAACTTATTGGTGTTACGCTATTTTTTTCAATCGTTATTTTGAGACAGGTTCCATTTTTCTTTGGTAATTTGGTTCCTTTTGGGGAATATTTGTGGATAATTCCTATCCTTTTGTTTTTGGTTTTTGTTATAAAAATTTCAAGCAAAATTAATGCTGGGCTTGAGAAAAAAGGCACAAATATTAAAGATGCTTATAACCAAGCGGGAGATAGTGCTCTGTTCGAGAGAGCAACTAAAAGTGGTTCTTTGAAAACATTCAGCTTTGGAGAAATAATATTTCTCTTAGCGGTTTTATCCTTTTGCTGTTTTTTGTTAATTTTTGGAATTCTTGCATTTTATTTAGTTCTATCTAAAGGTTTAACAGCATTTTTAATGATGAGTCTAATGGCTATCGGATTAGGCGCAATATTCCCTTATCTATTTTTATTCGCAGGTAAAAGAGTTTTATCAGAGGCAAAGAGAAGAAACAAATTTATCGATGCTGCCAAAAAGAAATGGTCAATTTCCAAAAAAATATATGTTGCAATGATTTGTTTCGCTTTATTGTTTAGCAGTACTTTAATCATCACAGAAAAAAATTTTGTTGAATGGGGAGATTTGTATTCTAATGGTTCTTTAGTGTACACTGGACAAGAATATCACACAGACTTTGCAGATTGTTTTGAAGCCAGTTTTGGTAGTTGGCAAGAACAATCCTGTCCCATAACTTTTTCTGGAAAGATTGATATTTATCGTTTAGGGCTACAGATTGATAAACAAGTAAAGAATAAAGCTTTAGAAGATTGGGACCGTGTTTTAGATGATTATGCAGTTGATTATTGTATAGTAAACAAAAATCCAGAAGTGTTTGATAATTTAAATTTTATTCAAGGACACAATATATCAACAATCTTGAAAGTTAAATGTAATATTGGCGGATTTGAATATCTTCCAGAAGATAAAAACATAGTTGATTATTATTGTAGGAACCACCAAAATTGTTATGGTGATACAAAAATATGTTGTTTTGGCTCCATTGAGTAGTGGGTGTGTTTACTAATTTAGGCAAGCTCCATTAGAACAACCATTTTCACAAAATACATCAAAATCTTCTACTGCAACGTTGTTGCTACAGTAACCTTCTCTTAAAGTATTACTATTCAAACAAACATCACTTCTTGACATCTGACACCAACCATCAGAATAACATGTCTGATAAGTGCCTTTAGTAAAATAATCTATCCCGCCATCAGAATCAGTACACGATGTGGATGCATTTTGGTCTGGCAAACATGCTCCATCAGAGCAACCATTTGGACAAGAGTAACCCCATTGGATTATTCCTGTTTTGTCTCCAACTGTTTCGCAGGTAAATTCTTGTAATGTGTCATTATAACAATAATCTTCTTTTGTTACTACAGTGCCCGGTTGGTCTATGAACTCTCCTATTGCTGTTCCTTTAACATAATACTCGTCCCCCCCATCACTATCAGTACAATTTGTTGGTTCTGGTGCAGATACACATGATTGTTGAACTGATGGCTTGTTTGTGTCTGTTCCACAACCACTTAAATCTGTGCAGGTTCTTATTTGTAAGTTGTTGTCGCATGTAGACCAGTTTCCACACTGCCAGTTTTCTGTGCAAGCATAACTGTTAGTATCATCTTGTATGCACGCTCCATTACTACATGAATACCCCGTTCCGCAAGGATACCAGATAGTTCCTTTTTTGCCTTTGTCTACAAACGGCTCAGTTATACAATAATATTCTTCAAGACTTGTAGAGTCAAGGCAGTTATCTGTATAAGTGTCTTCA
>CAZVWD010000034.1:4252-7747 GCA_964630715.1 uncultured archaeon | reverse complement strand
TTTTGTTTTCAAACAAAGCTAACATAATAAAATTACAAACAAACAAAATAAAAATATGCTATTTAAAAATTAAATAATTTTAAAAATTAAAATTAATTTTTAATAACTTTTTTTAATTTTAATTCAATTCAATTTTATTTTAAATAAAATTTTTAATTATTTTTAAAATTTAGGTTGGTTTAAAAAAAAGAAAAAGAAAGGCATTTGCCTTTCTATTTTAATTAACATGATCCTGCTGCCGCAGTTACTTCATCAGTTACTGCCACACCACATTCTTCAGGCACTTGATTAAATGCAGAACATATTGCGTCTTGGAATGCAGAAGCTGATCTTGCCCCAGCATAAGTTGTGTCGTTTATTATTGCTGTTGGACTTCCTTGCACACTATATGCATAGTTCTTTATTACTTGACTTTCAAGTAATTCAACAGTGTCATTTGCAACACAAGTTTCTACTGCATTAATGTCAACACCAGCACTTGTTGCATATGTTGTCCACAGACTAGCAATGTTTGAAGGCGAAACTTTTCCTGCTTGATAATCAGCAACTAAAAGATCCATATAAGCCCATAATTTATCTTTTTGGTCTCTTTGAATACAAAGTTCTCTTACATCTTCTTTTAATTCTTCAATACCATGCATTGAACAATAGTCTTCATTTTCTGTTAGACAATAATCAGCCCATGGTTGTCCATAATTACTTGCATAATTACTATAGATTACATAATTTAGTTCGAAATTTATTTTTTCACCAAGTTGTTTTACTGGTGCATCAAATATATCTACAGCTTGTAATCCATACGGACAAAAACTCATTATATACAAATCAACATTTGGAGTTTCTGATTTTGTATAAACTGTTTCTGTTGGTTCTTCAACAACTGGTACTTCAATAGCTTCGTCTAAATCAAAAATCCCTTGTGCTAAAATTAATTTTTGACCATTTGAATAAACAAAACCTTCACCAACAATTGCATCGTTTTGGTCTACTTCAAATGCTAATCCATATAACCCATTTCCTAAATCATTAACATCAGTTATATTTGCCACTACGCTGTCATCAACAATTAAATTTGTATTAATATAATCTCCAACAGTTGATTTTAAATTTGCTAGATTAACAGTTTGTTCAATTCCACAAGAGTCATCTACTGTTGTTGCAGGTAAACCTGTCATTAGTAATGCTCCAACAATTAATCCAATTAAAACAAAAATTCCTGCACTAATCCAAGCATTTTGATCTTTTGGCATTAATTGACTTGCAAAATCTTTTTTTACTTCTTTATGCACTTTATGAACACTAGCATTTTCTGTAGCGTGTTTATGAGCATGAGAAGATTTCTTTTTTACTACCATTTATACACCTCTTTTTTAAAATTTTAGTTATTTCCTTGAACAATAAAAAAAAGAAAATGCTTTTAAATCCCAGCAAATGCTAAGGAAATGAAATTAATTTCATTAGATTTAAAAATTACTAAAAATAAAAATAAATTTATAAAAAAATAGGATTTATTTCTTTTTTCCACTAAATTTTTCTTTTAAAACTTCAATATTTTTATGGTCTAGTTTTTCAAACAAAATTCCTTGATCAATTAATTTTGTTCCAGGAGCAACTTCTTCTTTTGATTTTTCTATTCCATCTAAAACATTAAATGAAACCATTTCTCCAACTTTTTGTGCGGATGTTGGAATAAATGGATAATATACACACGCTAAAACTTTTAGAACATCAATACATTCAGCAATTATTTCTCCTGCTCCAACTAAATCTGTTTTTGCAAGAGTCCATGGCGCATTGTCTTGTAAGAATTTATTTGCAAGTGAAGAAATTTCATTTGCTTTCATTAAAGCATTTTTTTCTCTTGATTTATTCATTAATTCAATATATTCTTCGACTAATTTTGCAAGTTCTTCTTTTAGAGGAGATTTTGTTTTAAGAGGTTTTTTTCCATCAAAAAACTTTTGTGTTAAAGATAAAACTCTGTTTACTAAGTTACCAAAATTACTTGCAAGTTCATTATTTACTTTTACTTCAAAGTCATCCCACAAAAATTCTGTATCATTATCTTCAGGTCTTACTCTAAATAAATAATATCTCCATAAATCACTTGCAATTCCTGAATTTTTAGCATCATCACCAAATACACCAGTATTATTACTTTTTGAAAACTTTGTATTTTCATAATTAATATAAGCTGTTGAATCAAGAACATCAATAACATGATAATTATCTTCACTACCAATCAAATAAGATGGAAACATTATGCTGTGGAATGGAACATTATCTTTTCCCATGAATTGGTAAAGTAATATTGAATCATCTTTCCACCAACTCTCCCACGCGTCACCTAAACACTCGGCAGTAATTCCAATATACCCTATTGGAGCATCAAACCAACTGTAAAAAACTTTGTTTTCCCACCCCTTTAGTGGAACAGGAATTCCCCATTTTAAATCCCTTGTAATTGCACGTGCTTCAAGCCCTCGTTTAAACCATTGCTGTGTTATTGAAACTGCTTGTGCACTCCACTTATCTTTTCTTTCTTCAAAAAAATCTTCAAGTTTAGATTGCATTTTTGGTAAGTCAACATACAAGTGTTTTGTCTTTTTTAAAATTGGTTTTGTACCATCAATTTTACTCACAGGATTAATTAATTCTTTTTGATCAATTAATGTACTACATTTATCACACTGGTCTCCACCAGCTTTTTGATAACCACAATGAGGGCAAGTGCCTTGTACAAATCTATCACTTAAAAATTGGTCACTTTTTTCTGAATAAAGTTGTTCTATTTCTTTTTCAACAATAAGTCCTTTTTCATATAATTTTAAGAAAATATCTTGAGCAATTTTTTTGTTTGCGTCACTTGTTGTTCTTCCTAAACAATCATAACTTGTCTGGAACCAATCATAAATATCTTTGTGAATCAAAAAATATTTGTCAACTAATTCTTTTGGGGTAACTCCTTCTTCACGAGCTTTTGTTTCAGCAGTAGTACCATATTCATCAGTACCTAAAACAAACAAAACTTGGTTTCCATTTATTCTTTGAAATCTAGCATAAGCATCAGCACTAAGTACTGAACCAATCAAGTTCCCAAGATGAGGAATATTGTTAACATAAGGCAATGCACTTGTTACTAGTATTTTTTGTGTCATAAGCAAAATGGGTAAATAAAGGCTTTTAAATCCTAATTTTTACGAGATGCAATTTGCAAAGCTTTTTTTGCAAGTGCTGGTAAATCATCAAATGTTAATTTATAGTTTGTTAATTCATCAAGAGTAACCCATGCAAATTCACTAACTTCATTTTCTTGCAATTTTATTTCACCACTAATATATTTACATGCAAAAGAAACCACTACTGAATTTTTATCTTTAATTACCCTTAAACCAAATTGTCGTCTTATATCAATCTTAATGCCTGCTTCTTCCATTGCTTCTCTGTGAACAGTATCTCTTATTTGTTCACCTTTATCAAGATGTCCCCCTAAAA
>CAZVWD010000034.1:0-4242 GCA_964630715.1 uncultured archaeon | reverse complement strand
CCCAAGTTCCTTTGCAATTTTTTAACAAAAGCAGTTCATTTTTATCATTAAAAATAAAGTCAGCAACTCTTACTTCAAATAAATCATAAACCATTCAAATCACCATTAAATTTAGCTAACACAAGAATTAAAAATTCGTTAATTAACTAAAAACTAGAAACTTTTATTAAAACTAAAAATAATATATACTCTGAAGGTGATACCATGAGAACTGATCAAGTTGAATGCATTATTTTTAGAAAACAAAACAAAGATTTTGAATTTTTATTACTTAAAAGAATTCCTGCAAAAGGTGGCTTTTGGCAACCTGTTAGTGGAGGAATTGAAACAGAAGATAAATCAATTCTTGATGCAGCTTATCGTGAGGTAGAAGAAGAAGTTAATATTTCAAAAAATGAAATAATCAGTGTTTTAGAAAATGTACATTATTTTGAAATGGACAAACATTATTTAACTGGTGAAAAAATACCTTTGAAAAAAGAATATGTTTTTGGTTTTGAAGTAAAACCTAACACAACAATAAATCTTGATAAAAATATTTACCAAGAACATGAAGAAACAAAATGGGTTTCTTTTGAAGACACATTAAAACTTTTAAAATGGGAAAATAACAAAGATTCTTTTAAAAAATTAAATGAACTATTAACCTCAACTCAAATTCATCAAGACAATACAATTAATTTTATTTTTAGTAAAGATTTATCAAAAGTTTTAATGATAAATAGGGTAAAAAAATTTGGTTTTGATTGGGGATTTATTTCAGGAAAAATTGAAGAAAAAGAAGAACCAATAATTGCAGCAAAAAGAGAAGCAAAAGAAGAATTAGGCATCAACATAGAACCAATATTTATTGAATCAAAAAAAATAGGACAAGATAATCAAGTTTATTACCATAATTATTTTTTTACAATAATAAATGAAAATACAAACATAAAAATCCAAAAAGAAGAAATAAATGAAGCAAAATGGTTTTCTGTTAATGATTTACCAAAAAATAGAGCTCCTGATAATTTAGATTATTTTTTAAAAAAAATAAAAAAATTATTAATTAAAAATTAATTAAATAATAAAAATAACAAAATAACTATTAAACTTTTATTTTACAAATTCAACATTTTTCATATTCCTAAATCCTTCATCACCAGTTAAAAATTTTGCACCAATTCTATTTGCAACAACATAACCAATACAATCAGGAATAGAAAGTTTTCTATTTAATGTTTTCAAATTGCTTGCATTTATTATATCATCAAATTCAATGTTCACTAAGAAACTAGAATATTTCTTTGTATACCCATCAGCTTGTTTCGAAGACATCTCTTTTTTTAGATTATAGTTTAGTTCAGCTATATTAAAAATCGTGGTTGCTGACTTCATATTAACATAACTAGCATAATTTTTATTTCCTTCAATTACTTCAAAAAAAGCATAAGTGCCCCACAAAAAGAAATCATTCATCCCAACACTCCCTATCAGATTCCCTTAAAATTTCTTCAACAGATCGTTTAAATTTAAAAGTCCCAAAAGTTTCTTTTAATGGGTTTTTTTTAGGAAACAAAGTAACATTTACAACGTCGTTTTCTTTCAAATTCATCTGTTTTACTTTATCCATTGGGATAATTGCCCCAAAAGAACGACCCCATTTTTTTATTACAAGTTCCATTTCAACCACATTATCACCAAATGATTATATCAATATAACCATTTTTAATAAGATTGTTTGAAATAATTATTAATAACTTAACTAGAGTTCCATGCCAACGTAATCCAAAAATCAACTTTTTAGTTGATTTTTTTTCTACCAAGTATATATTAATTCCCTAAACAGCATTAATATTATGAAAGAAAAAATTACTTCCGAAAAAATTATTAATTATGAAACATATGATGAAATAGACCATATTGTAACAGACAACTTTTCAAAACATTATCTTTTAGTACAACACAATACATATGATAAAAAATTAGTTTTCAAAAAATCTCCCACTCCATTTGTGAAGTGGTAACATGAATAGTGTTTTACAAAACGCATATTTTAGAAAAGCTCAAGAGAATAACGATTTTGGCGAAATACACCAAAGAATCCTTTTTGTTTTAACCCAAGAAAAAAAATACTTTACAAAAGATGAATTACTTTGTTTTTCACACCACAACATAAATCTACTCAATAAAGTACTACAAGATCTCGAAAAAAGCAAAACAATAATGCTTGATGGTTGGCTTGTTCGATTAATTGATTTTATTGATTTTCAAAAAGAAATTTGCCAAGAACTAATTGATGCATAAGTTAAATTTATAATATGCACATAACATACACTTTATGTGTATGGAGGTGAGAAAGTGATAAATGCAAGAATAACTATCAAAGAAGACACAAATCGACTAATTAACATTGTTAAAGCTAAATATGATTTAAAAGATAAAAGCCAAGCAATTGACAAATTCTTTGAATTATACAAAGACGACATTGATGAAAACTGGGAAGTTCGACAAAGTTACTTAAACAAATTAAAAAAAATCGAACAACAATATAAAAAAAATCCAGGAAAAGTATATACTTCAATTAAAGAATTACGACAAGAAATTGAGGGATTTTAATGAATTATATCATTACCCCTCTTTTAAAGAAAAAATTAAAAAAAATGTTTAAAAAAGAAAATACTCGTTATGAAAAGTTAATGAATAAAATTGAAGAAATTTATAATTCAGATTCAATTGAAATAAATCATTACAAAAACCTAAAATTTCCAATGCAAAATCAAAAAAGAGTCCATATTGATTCAAGTTTTGTTTTAGCCTTTGAATTTGACCAAAATAAAAAATTAATTATATTTGTTGATTTTGATCATCATGACAAAATTTATAAGAAAAAATAATTTATTCAACAATTAAAGCTGGTTTTGCAGGGAAAGCATTTTTTACTTTTGCTTCTTTTGAATTTTCAGCTTTTTCTATTTCAATTATGCCAAATTCTTTTTCAAGTTGAGGTTTAATACTTTCAAGTAAAGCAAATTCATCAAATTCTTCAAGATTCGCGAGTTCAGAAAGTTTTGCAATTACCACTTTTAAAAACCCTTGTATCTCTTGGCCATGTTTTTTCATTTCATCATTACTCATTAATGTTTTCATTGCTAAACCAAAGTCAGGTTTGTCAACACAAACTTCTTTTACGATTTGTAATGCATCCCACTTCCATTTTGGTGCAACAATTATTTTGACTTTTGAGATTTTTTCAAGTTTTGCTAAATCTTTAATTGTCAAAATATCAGAACGAATATTTTCAATAACACTTTCTATTTTTTCAAGTTGTTCATCAATTAAACTTTCATCAAATTCTGGCCAAGGCGCATTTGAAATAAATTTTTCATTACCAATTACTCCCCAAAGTTCTTCCCCAACATGCGGACAAAATGGAGAAAATAATTTTAAAAATTTTTCAGCAGTGTCTTTACTAATTGTTTGAGTTTCAAAATGTTCAAACAATTGTCTTATTTTTATTAAAGAAATATTATATTTGAATTCTTCTATTTCACTACTTACTTCTTTAATTGTTTTATTTAATTTTGAAAGTGTTTGCTTTGAATCTTCACCAAATTTAGCATTATTAAAATATTCAATTATTTTATTAATAAATTTAACAGAACCAATTATTCCTTTATCACTCCAATCTCTTGGTTTGTCAGGAGCTGCCAAAGAAAGTAAAAAGAATCTTGAAGCATCAATACCATATTTTGCACTAACTACTTCCGGAACAACAACGTTTCCTTTACTTTTTGACATTTTTATTCCACCTTCACCAGCAAGCATTCCCTGATGGAATAATTTCTTTGCAGGTTCACGGAAATTAATTAATCCTAAATCAGCTAAGAACTTTGTATAAAATCGACTATAAATTAAGTGCATACAAGCATGTTCTGCTCCGCCAACATATTGGTCAACTGGACACCAGTAAGCAGCTTTCTTTTTATCAAAAATTTCTTTATCGTTTTTCGGATCGGCATATCTTAAGAAATACCAACTTGAATTAACAAAAGTATCCATTGTATCTGTTTCTCTTCTTGCTTCTTTTCCACAAATAGGACATTTTGTTTTTATCCAACTTTCATTTGTTTCAAGAGGATTTCCTTTTCCAAAAGTAACATCTTTTGGTAATACAACAGGCAAATCTTTTTCTTCAACTGCAACTGCTCCACAAACATCACAATGAACAATTGGAATTGGTGTTCCCCAATATCTTTGTCG
>CAZVWD010000033.1:0-7828 GCA_964630715.1 uncultured archaeon | reverse complement strand
TGGTAAATAAATTTATTTCAACAACCCAAGTACTTTTTCTCTTGTTTTTTTATTAACTAATTTTAGGTAAGAGTTCATTGTTTTCATATTAATTTTCTTTTTCATTTTCCTTAATGTTTGTTTATCTAAGGGTTCACCATAATAAACAAAATCAATAAGCGTTTTTTCCATATCAGAAATAGTTATCCACGAATCAAAGTATTTCTTCTCTTCAAATCCAAAAAACATCTTTCGATTAATTCTTCTTACTAAAATTTTTGAATCTAAAACCATTCTTTCACCAGAACGAACTTTTCTTGGAGTTATTAAAACAGGAATGGTTTGTTGTTGCCACAAACCATAAATGCTTAGTGCATCTTGTAAACCATGATATGATGGCGAAAATATCTTCTCAACATTTTCTAAATTATCAGAAAACGAATAATGCCCTCTTTTCAAACGAACTATTTTTTTTCTTTTTAAATTACTGTTTAAGAAAAGGCTTACGTAGTCTAAGCTGGAGTTTTTACTTTGAAGAAATATTTTAACATCACGAGTGGAAAATATTTTACCAAAGAATCTTTCTTCAAATTCTTTTTGATACTTCATTTTAATCTACCCCTTATCAACTGTAACATATTAGGTAAAGTTGGAGTAATTCCAGAATAAACAAGCGTTTTCAGATTCCCTTCATCTATTGGTTCTTTAAAATCTTTAATAATTTTTTGTAATTTGTTTCTCACTTTATCCAAGTCAACGTTGTCTAAGAGAAAAAAAACATCATATATGTCTCTTATTAATTTTCTATTGGCAAATGCATTGGCCTTTTCTAAAATTAATTCTTCTTTTGATAAAATAAGAATATTTATTGTTGTACCATCTGTTTTTGTGTAAACCCCAAGTATACCTTTTTTCTTACGTAAAGCTAATTCTAAAGAACACTCAATTCTTCCATTAGATATTTTTGAAAAAATACTATTTTCTGTTTTTCTGAATTTAGTTACTTTTAAACCCCTTTTTTCTGATTCACCCCTAAGCTTTTCTTCAAAATCCGTTTTTGGGATTAAATAAAAATCCAAATCTTCTGAAAAACGTTTTCCATCATAACAGCGCCAAATACTTGTTCCACCATGAAAAACTGCACTTGAGTCTACAGAATAGAGTAAATCAACCACT
Organism: uncultured archaeon; assembly: GCA_964630715.1. GTDB lineage: Archaea > Iainarchaeota > Iainarchaeia > Iainarchaeales > JAAZKV01 > JABIDZ01. The sequence goes on along the minus strand of CAZVWD010000033.1, from coordinate 6,673 downwards.
TCATCCTGCAATAGCGCTAATTCTTGTTGAGAACGTTTTTTCAACAAATTTTTCAAAGGAATATCCATAAAATATAATTAACCCAACATATATTTAAATATATGGTCGGTTAATCAAATTAAAAACAAGCATAATTCACTTAAGTTTTATTTTTCCAAACAAACCTTTTGGTAAGTAAACTAATATAATTAACAAAATTAATGCATAAATTATTTGTCTCATTGGACCTATTACACTTGAAGGAAATCCAATAAAACGAAGTGGTTCTGGAAGTAAAATAATTATTATTGTTGCAATTAATGTTCCTCGTATTGAAGCAATTCCACCAATAACAATAATTAATAAAATTGGAATTATTTGTAAAAATGTAAATGAAGAAGGATCAATAAATGTAATATAACTTGCATAAAGTGAACCTGCAATCCCTGCAAAAAATGCAGCAGTCCCTAGTGAATACATTTTAATTTTTTCAGTGTTTTTTCCAAGATTTTTTGCCATTAGTTCATCATCACGAACTGCAGCCATTACTTTTCCAAATTCAGATTTAGTTATTCTATTTACAACAAAATATGAAATTACTGCAATTATTACTGTCAAGATTAAAAATAATAAATTGTCTTTGAAAACAAAACCAAAAATTTCTGGTTTTGGGATTCCTGGCAATCCAAGTGGCCCCCTTGTTAGTTCTACCCAATTAAGAAGTATTGCATAAACTACAAAACTAAATCCTAGTGTTGCAAGGGCCAAATAATCCCCTTTTAATTTATTAGTTGGAATTGCTAAAATAAAACCAAAAATTATTGAAATTATTCCTGCCATTATTATTCCAAAAATAAAGGGAAAACCATTCAAAGTTAGAAGAGCCGATGTGTATGCTCCGATTGCAAAAAAAGCAATTATTCCTAAATTAAATTGCCCTGTAAAACCAATATTTATTTGCAAGGCAAGTGCAAGAATTAAATAAATTCCAATAAGAATTGCTAAATGAATTAAATATGCTTCAATCATAACAACACCTTATTCTTTTTCCCCTTGTTTTTTTATTCCTAAAATTCCTTGGGGCCTAAATAATAAAAATATAAAAAGTATTACAAATGCAATTGCATCTTTATACCCACTTGGTAAAAACCAGATTCCAAAGTTTTCTGCAAACCCTAACAAAAACGCACCAAGAACTGCTCCAGGAACACTTCCAACTCCGCCAATTATTGCTGCAGTAAATCCTTTTATCATTAAATTTGTACCCATTACTGGTTCTAAATTTTGTTCAAGGGCAACTAAAATTCCTGCAATCCCTGCTATTACTGATCCAATCGCAAAACTCCACGCAAATATTTTATTTGAACTAATTCCGCAAATTTCTGCAACATCTTTGTTATCTGCTACTGCCCGCATTGCTTTTCCTATTTTTGTTTTTTTCATTAAAAACCAAAGTGCAAAAATTAATGCAAAAGAAACAAGTACAATTACTACTTGAAGGGGAGTAATTATCGCTCCAAAAATTTCCATTCCTTTTTCTACTTTAATTAAACCAATTGTTTTTACATCTGCCCCAAAAATTAACAAAATGAGGGATTCAAACAAAATTAGTAATGCAACACTTGCTGTTAACAAAATTAAAGGTGAAGCCTTTCTTTTTCTAAGTGGAAGATATACAAAATAATGCATCCCTGCCCCAAAAAGTGCGGAGAAACCCAATGTTAAAATAATTGTAAGTGCAAAATCAAACCCCAACATTGAAAATAAAAAATATGAAACGTACGCAGATACTGCAATTACACTACCATGTGCAAAATGAACAAATTTATTTGTCGAATAAATAAGTGAAAACCCAGCTGCAACAAGGGCATAAATTGCCCCGGCAATTAAACCATTGAAAAACAATTGTAGTATGATTGACATGAAATAATAATGTTATAGTAGATTAATAAGTTTTTGATTTAGATAAAAGTTACCCACTAAACCCAAAATAATTTATTCATTAAAGTTTTCTTTCAAAACCTTTTCTAAATCATTAATTGTTTTTGATAATGCAAATTTATTTCGAATTTCTTTTGCACCTTTAAAATTTGCTGCAAACCCAATAAAATATCCCCTAAGATCATTTACCCCTAATTCAAATTCTTTTCCAAATTTAATAAATTTTAATCCTTCTTTTAAAAAATCTTTTTTCTTTCTTTCAACAATTTTTCCAGTGCTGTCAAATTCTTTTATTTGTTTGAAAATAAATGCATTTCCTATTGCACCTCTTCCAACCATTGCATAATCACAACCTGTTTCTTTTTTCATTTTAACATAATCCCCCACGCATAAAATATCTCCATTTCCAATAACCGGAATTTTTACTGCTTTTTTTAATTCTTTTATTTTTTCCCAATCTGCTTTACCACCATAACCTTGTGAACCTAAACGAGCATGCAAACAAATCATTTGTGCACCATTTTTTTCTGCTTGCTTTGCAACTTCCAAAAATGTTTCTTTTTCAAGGCCCAAGCGCATCTTTATAGTAATTGGTTTTTTTGTTGAACTTTTCATTGCTTTAATTATTTCTCCAACAAGTAGGGGATAATCCATCAAGTAACAACCATATTTTCCTTTCAAAGCTTTTGGAACACTACAACCACAATTTAAATCATAACCAACAAAATTATCAAAATTACCTTCAATTATTTTTATTGCATCACTAAAATCTTTTGGATCATTTCCAAACAATTGTAAAAATACAGGTTTTTCTTTTTCGTTTACATTAAGCATTTTTTTTGTTTTACTATTTTTATAAATAATTGATTTACAAGAAATAAGTTCAGTATATGAAAGTGCACAACCATATTCTTTACATAAAGAACGAAAAGCAATGTTTGTGTAATCTGCCATTGGTGCTAAAAATGCACCATCATCAATTTTTAAGTTTTTTATTTTCAAATTAATCACTTACTGTTTGGTTTTACCATGCACTACTAAACGTAATTTTTCAATTTCAGCTTTTTTATGATTAATTACCCTTTCTAACTCATAACTATTTGTAATTAATTGAGCACGATTTGAAAATGCTAAAACGTTTTCATAAAAAACAAGCTCGTTTTCTTTTCTATTTAATAATGATTCAAATGATCTTGATTTTTCTGCACGCACATCTCTTTGAACACGCACAACTTCCATACCATTAAGCCATTCTCGGCCTTTTGGTGTTATAAAGAATGTGGTGTTTTTTAATTCGCGAATAAAAGATTGTTTTTGACCTTGCCAAACCCTAGAAATTCTTTTTGGTTTCATCAACCATCGTTGTTCAATTAAACCATTACGCTTTAATAAATCCAGTGTTTCCCATATTTGTCGTGTTGAAATTCCCATTACATGTGAAACGTGATTATACCCAACCCCACTTTGTATTGGAAGCCATTTAAGTAGACGCATTATAGATAATGCAGAAGGATGGTTTTGTAATCTATCTCGATTAACATTATTTTGAGCAATTCTTGAACCAACAATTAATCCTCGTTTTCTAGCTTCTTTCATTACACGAGATAATGTTTCTCTCCCAGGAATATGCATTAAATCCATTAATTCTTGATTTGTTAAATGCTGATTTTTAACAACAAAATCAACCCGTTGATCCATTTGCCATCGAGTAAATGTTTTTCCAGTTTTTTCTCTTATTGCCACTTGCAATTCTTTATCAGACCACCCAGTTTTTGATGCAATTTGATTTAATTTAGCAAAAGGATTTTTAGCAACATGAGCAAATCTCTGTTCAATAATATGTTGTGGTTTTGCAGGCATAAAAATATTATAATCAAAAATATTTATTAACAAACAAGTGTCCTAAATTTTGTGTGTTTTATGAGTTGTGACTTTATAATAAAAATTATTTTATCATTATTGCGTCAATTGCATAAGCACCAGTTTCATTTACAATAATTGGATTCATTTCAATTTCTTTAAGTTCAGGATAAGTTAGAGCTAAATTTGAAACTGCTTTTATTACTTTTTGAAGTGCGCCAATATTGTATTTTTTCTTTGTTCGTGCTCCACGTAGCACAGCCATTCCTTTTACTTCATTAAACATTTCTTCTATATCACTATCATTTATTGGGGCTATTTTTTGAGAAATATCTTTCATTACTTCTACAAATATTCCACCTAAACCAAAAGTAATTATTTTTCCAAATTCATTTGTAATTGAAGAAACAAGTACTTCTTCACCACTAACCATTTCTTGCACAGCTAAAGTTAAGGGTTTTTGCATTTTTACTAAAACTTTTTGCATTCGTTCAACTTCTTTTTCAAGTTCTTCTTTTGTTTTAATTCCAGCTTTTACTAACCCATAATTTGTTTTGTGAGGAATTCCACTTGCTGCTTTCATCGCAACTGGAAAATTAATTTTTAAATTATCTAAATCTTTTATTGTTGAAACAAAAACTGTTTTTACTGTCGGAATATTAAATTCTTTTAAAATAGTAAATGTATCTTCAATTGATAAAATTTCTTTTGAATTAATTAATTTTTGTGTTTCAGGCACTGGTTTTGTAACTTGTTTAAACTTTTTTACTACACTTTTTTTACTTGTATAATCGCGTAACCTTGCAAGTGATTTTATTCCTCTTTCAGGAGTAACAAATTCAACGATATCATGTTCTCGCAAATATCTTCTTGCGTGACTTACCCCTGTTCCACCTAAAAATGAACACATAATTGGAAGTCTTTTATTCAAATCAACAATTATATCTGCAACTCTGTCAGGATCAGTCATACTTTGTGGAGTTAATAATACATAAACTAAATCTACATTGTTATCATCTTGAAGTACAGTTAATGCAGTCCTATAATCAAGGGGTTTTGCATCTCCAATTAAATCAAGTGGATTTGATGCATGCGGATTAATTTCTTTCACAGTATCAAGTGTTTTTTTACTAAATGCTGGAAGAGGGAAATTATGGTTTGATGCAGAATCTGCAGCAATTACTCCAGGACCACCTGCATTTGTTACTACTGCCAAACGAAATTTATTCATTGATTTGATTCTTGCAAGTAATTTTGCCATATCAAAAAATCCTTCTATTGAATTCATTCGTAAAACATTTGCTTTATTACAAGCAACACTAAAAATATCATCATCACCACTTATTGCCCCTGTGTGTGATGAAGCAGCATGTTTTCCTTCTGGACTTCTTCCTGATTTAATTAATACAACGGGTTTTTTCTTTGCAAGAGAATATGCATTTTCTAAAAATTGATCATATTCTTTTACTGATTCCATATAAACAAAAACTGCTTTTGTTTGAGGATCATTTTCAAGATATTCAAAATATTCTCCTTCGTCAAGGAACGCTTTATTTCCTGTTGAAATGAATTTACTAAAACCAATTTTTTCTTGCCTTGCCCAATCAAGTATTGCTGTACAAAGTGCTCCACTTTGTGAAACTAGTGCAATTTCTCCTTTTTTTGGAAAGTTCGCTGCAAAAGAAGCATTAAGACCATTACTTGAATTTATTATTCCAAGAGTATTTGGCCCAACAACATTCATTTTATTTTCATCAGCTATTTTTTTTATTTCTTCTTGTAATTTTTTCCCTTCTTCTCCAACTTCACTAAAACCCGCCGTAATAATAACTACGTTTTTTGTTCCTTTTTTTGCAAGTTCTTTCATTACACTTGGAACAAATTTTGAAGGGATAACAATAATTGCTAAATCTATTTTTCCTTTGACTTTTGAAGCAGAAGGATAGGCATCAAGCCCTTGAACTTTAGTTTCTTTTAAATTAACTGGATAAATTTTTCCAGCAAAATCAGCATCAATTAGGTTTTTTACAATAGCATAACCCACTTTTCCAGGAGTATTACTAGCCCCAATTACAGCCACACTTTTTGGATTAAATAAATTTTCTAAACTCATGATAAAAACAATGTCTTTCTAGAATAAATACTTAATCCTTACAAATAGAATTTTGAGTAAAAGATTTTCTTTTACTCTTCTTCTGCAAATGCTTTAATTGCATCTATATTTTCTGCAATTAATTTTGCTTTTCCTTTCCCAAATTGAAATGGAAAAGTATCTGTTTCATTCCTTTTAAGTATTATCATTTTGTTTCCTTTAAATTCTCCGTATTCTACTGGCATAAAAAACCACCTCTTCAAAATAAGTGTATAAAACAACTTTTAAAAAGTTACTTAAAGTTTCGTGCCGGTAGAGTATATATGGAAAAAATTGCAATAGTTTATTCAAAATCAAGTGTTGCAAGTTTTAATATTGCAAAACAACTACAAGAATTTGGTGTTCCTAATTGGGCCCAAATGTATGGCTTTGATGAGGATGAAATAAATTTACCATTAGATAGTGTTGTTGAAGAAAATGTTATTGTTCTTTCAAAACATGCTTCTGCAGCAGGAACAAAAAGTTTTACTGTACACGCACTTGGAAATTTTAATACAGCTAATTATGGAGGAGATGAAAAAATTTTGGTTACTACCCTTGCAAAAATTAGTACCAATTTGTTACGTGGATTAAATGAAAACGCGCCAGAAAATTTTTCTGTTTGTTATGAAGTAACACACCACGGCCCAAATAGTAAAAAAAATATTTGTTTTATTGAACTTGGAAGTAGTGTTAATGAATGGAATAATCTTGACTGGGCAAAAATAATTGCAAAAGTAATTATTGAATATACTTTAAAAG
>CAZVWD010000032.1:986-7850 GCA_964630715.1 uncultured archaeon | reverse complement strand
AGAAAGTTGTTGCTCAAAACAATAATGTGCTGGGGAACTCAAATACTATTACATTTGAAGTAAATAAAATTCCTGTTGGGTCAGTTCTTGTTTGTGAAATAACAGCAAAAGATGGGTATTTTGAGAGTACAAAAAGATCATATGGTGGCAAGGGGTTATCTGATGGTAACATTTTTTCTTATGTGAGTGTGGTTTAATGAAGAAATTTATTTTATTCCAATTATTTATTTTACTAATTATTAATTTTTCATTTGCAAATAATTGTGATATTAGTGACGTGAACACAATTAATACAGGATCTTGTGAGAGTTGTTCATGGTTTGCAGATGTAAGTGATTGGAGTCCAGTTGAGAGTTTTAAATATATTGGTGCTTCAAAAAGTCCATTTATTCTTAATGATGGTTATTATCAATGCGATGATTTTTCTGATTGTTTGTCAAATGACCAAAATACTCTTTTGTGTAATTATAAAGAATGTATTGATGAGGAGTTATATTTGGATTCTGATGGTGATGGTTATGGTGATAATTCGCAAATAATTATTGGTTGTAATCAACTGAATTATGTTGATAACAATTTAGATTGTGATGATACAAATCCAAGTATTAATCCTGGTGCAATTGAAGTTTGTGATGGGGTTGATAATGATTGTTCTTTACTTGTGGATGATGGCGCACAGATGCAATGTACTTTTGGAGAAAATAATTGTGATAGTAGTAGCGATTTATTGTGTTGGCGATGTGATGATTCATGTAAAGTATTGTTTGAGAGAAAATATGTGCCACCCACTATTGAGGTTGTGGGGGATGTTGAAAAAACGCTAGATCCAAGTGTAAGTAATGTAGTATTTGATATTAATGCGAAATGTCTTGGTGTTGATGATTTACCAATAAATTGTTATATGTATTCATCTTCAGAATGTTCTGTATTTAAAGAAGAAAATATAATTGATGCGAATGAAATTGATTTATATCTTCATATAACTTGTCCAAGCAAGCAAGGATTATATTCTATTAGTTTGTATTCAAGTTATGATGGTTATAGGCCAAATTTGCGATATGTATTTCTTTCTGTTAATGCACCTGAGCAAATAGTTGATAGTGGTTATGTTAAAGTTTTTAATACAATTCCTCTTGCGCCAAAAATTTCAACAAATTCTGATCATATCGTAGCGGAAGGAAAAATGACTTGGTTTTTGGAGGATGTAGTTGACCCTGATAATTTCTCAACTGGGTATTTTGCAAATGGAAATAATTCTTTTACATATGGGGTTATTATAACACGACCGGCAGGTTATACACTTGGGTCTTTGGTTTCTAGTAAAGAAATAACTCTCTTAAATCTTGATTCCAACAAAGAGATTTGTTTTAAAACACGAGTTAATGATGGGTTTTATACTGTTGATTCTAATGAGTATTGCATACCTTTTATTGATTTAATTGAAATATCAAATTCTTCAAGTGGGTATTTAGCAAATACAAAATGGATTAAAAATCATGATTCTTCAAGCGATTATGAAAATATAACTTGTGATTTTTCAGCGGTTGATTCTGACCTAGCTTCTGATGGAAATATTTATTATTCAGTTTCATTAATGGCAAAGGATTCAAATTCGACAATTAATTCAATACTTGTTGAAAAAAAATATGGTGTAACAATTAATGGTGTTCCAGCATCTGAATCATTTATTGTTGGAAAATATCCTGGCCAAAATTATAATTACAAAGTTGGAACAAGATTTTTTTGTAAAGTTGATGTTAATGATGGATTTTTTGTAAGCAATAAAAGTTCATATGTTGGTCCAAATACATGGGAACCAAAACTAATTTGGGGCAATGACACAAATGTTTCAACAGGTTATATTGAAGTTGTAAATTCTCCTCCTTATTATCCTGCTGATGAAATAAATGTTGAATGGGTTGATAGAGATTTAGTTAGTGATTTTGTACAGGCTCAAATTAAAGATGCAAATGACGCAGATAATAATCCTAATGATTCAACTCAAAGTTTTAGTTATGAGGGAAAAATATATATTGATCATTTAGGGGCAGTTATTTCAGATTTTAATGTTCCAACAATTCTGCCAAGATTTTTTCAAATAGATTTAATCCAAGAAAGAAATTATTGTTTTAAGGGTCGTGCATTTGATAGTTTGGAATGGTCAAATGTTACAAATCCACTTTGTAGTAATGAAAATCCTTTCCAACCAAAATGTTCAGACTTAAGTTCACCAAAACTAAATGTTGTATTAGTTAAATCTAGTTTTGTTGATAAAAATTTAGTTTTTGAATTTGATGTTTCTTGTAATTCTTCACGAAGAATAAATGAAACTTGGCTTATTGATGTTAAAGTTTTGAGTGTAATATTTGATAATTCACACGTAAACTTAACAAGTAATGTTATTGATGATTGTAATATAACTCCACAAAGATTAATTGTTTCAACAGATTCAAATTTACCTGGAAATTATAAAATAGAATTTGAATTTGGTGGGGTTTTTAATGGGATTCCTAAATATTGTCCTGAAACAATATTTTTTAATGTGTCAAATGTTAGTGAGTTAAATATTCCTGATAATAATTTTATGTTAATAATTTTAATTATTGCTGTAGTTTCTTTTATATTAATTCCAAAAAAGAATTAATTATTTTTTTTAGTGTTTTTGATTAAATATTAGTGAATAATTATTTTTAGTAAAGTTATTATACTTCTTTTTCATTCTTCTATTATGCAACAAGATTTTTCAAAAGAACCTGCAGTTTTAGGTCGTGACTTAAATGACCTTGAAAAATATGGTACAAGTGGAACTGCATACTTAGGAAAAGTTGTAATGTCTTCAGGAGAAAGACCAGTTCTTGGCAGAGATGTTTTAGTTGATGTTTCTCGTCCACACTTAATGCTTGTTTGTGGAAAAAGAGGTGGAGGAAAATGTGTAACTGGCGATACGGAAATTCTTTTAGATGATGGAACATTATGTAAAATAGAAGATTTAAAAAATCAAAATTCAAAGATAATTGCATTAAATGATAATTATAAATTAAATTCAACAAGTTTTGATGAATTTTTCAAAAGAACTGTTGAAAAAATAATTGTTGTTAAAACATCTACAGGTAGAGAAATAAAATTAACTCCCGAGCACCCATTATTAACAATTGGTGGGTGGAAACCAGCTGGCGAATTAAAGAAAGGTTCTCGAATTGCAGTTCCAAGAAAAATAGGTTTTTTTGGAAATGAATTCTTATCAGAATCAAAAACAAAACTTCTTGCGTATTTAATTGCTGAAGGGCACACAATAAATAAGGCTGTTTGGTTTACTAATTTTGATAAACAAATTCAAAATGATTTTTCAAAAGCAGTAACTGATTTTGATTCAAGAATGATGGTTAAAAAAATGAAAGATCAAGAAGGACAATTTAGAGTTGTGAATAAAAACAAACGTCCAATTATTAAAAAGAGTGTTAGAAAAAATGGTAAGTTTGCTAAAGGAAATCAATTCCAAACAATGAATCATTTAAGAGATTGGTTAATTTCAATTAATGCTTATGGTTATAAAGCAATTAATAAAGAAATTCCAAAAATGGTATTTAATTTAAATAAACAAAAAACATCGATTTTTTTAAATAGATTATTTTCTTGTGATGGTTCAATTTACAAAGATGAAAATAGATTTCGAATTAGTTATTGTTCAAGTAGCGAAAAAATGATTAAACAAGTACAACATTTATTAATTAAATTTGGGGTAATTTCAACATTAAGAAAAAAGAATGTTATTTTTGATACTAAAAAATTTACTTCTTTTGAAATTAGTATTGAAGGAAGTTTTTGTAAAATATTTATTGATGAAATTGGTTTTTTTGGAGAAAAAGAATTAAAACAAAAAGAAGCTCAAATTTTATTTAAAACAAGAAACTTTAATCCCAATAATGATACAATTCCAAAAGAAATTTGGGATTATTATCGGCCAGAAAATTGGGTAAGTGTTGGAAAAAAAATGGGTTATAAAAATCCAAAGTCACTTAGAACAAGTGTAAATTATGCTCCATCTAGAGATAAATTATTACAAATTGCACAAGCTGATGAAAATGAATTAATTGAATTGCTTGCACTTTCAGATATTTATTGGGATTCTATTAAATCGATAGAAGAAATTAATACTTCTACACAAGTATATGACATTTCTGTTCCAAACGGCCATAATTTTGTTGCAAATGATATTATAATTCATAATAGTTATACACTCGCTGTTTTAATGGAAGAAATGGCTCGGCTTGATCCAAGTATTAGAAATAGAGTTTCAACAATTACAATTGACACGGTTGGAATATTTTGGGGACTTAAATTACCTACAAAAGAAAGTGATGCGCCAATGCTTGGGGAGTGGGGGTTAAAACCCGAAGCAACAAATGCCAGAGTTTTTGTTCCAAAAGGACAAATTGATTTTTATAAAGAAAAAGGTTTACCAATTGATGGAGCATTTACCCTTAAATGTTCTGAACTTGAAGAAACAGAGTGGCTTGCATTATTTCATTTAAGTTGGTCAGATCCTCAAGGAATATTAATTTCAAGAGTTGTTGGAAAAGTTCGTGAAAAAATTGGTACTTATTATGGAATAGATGATTTAATTTCAATGATAAAAAGTGATGATGAGGCCGATAGTATTACAAAACAAGGAATAATTAACAGAATGCAAATGGTTAAGTCTTGGGGATTAATTGAAAAAAATGGAACAAAAATTTCAGAACTTGCTACACCGGGGGCAATAACTGCAATTGATGTTTCCTCATATAGACAAACAGTTGGTGCTGAAGGTGTAAAAGATATTGTTGTTGCATTAATTGGAAAAAAATTATTTGAACAAAGAATGCTTTATAGAAAAGAAGAAGAAATAAAATTAATTAAAGAAGGAAAAAGAAGTAGTAAAATGCCAATCGTTTGGTTAATGATTGATGAAGCGCATATGTTTATGCCAAAAGATGAAGCAAATATTGCTCTGCCAGTATTACTTGAATGGGTTCGTGTTGGAAGACAACCTGGTCTTGGTTTAATTCTTGCAACGCAACGACCAGAAAAATTACATCCTGATGCAATTAGTCAATGCGATTTATTTATTTCTCACAGAATGACTTCTCAACCAGATATTGCGGCAGTTGGAGCACTGCGTCCAACATACATGTCAACCGATCTTGATAAATTATATTCAGAAATGCCTCGTCAAAAAGGGTTTGCTCTTATAATTGATGATAATACTGAAAAAGTATGGATGGTAAAAGTTCATCCAAGAAGAAGTTGGGATGCAAGTGTTACCGCAAGTGCATTTTTAATTTAGGTATTGAAGTTTTGATTTAGGTTTTGAAGTTTTGATTTAGGTATTGAAGTTTTTATTTAGGTATTGAAGTTTTTATTTAGGTTTTGAAGTTTTGATTTAGGTATTGAAGTTTTGATTTAGGTGATGAAATGCTTAAAAAAATAAGGTGTAAAAAATGCGGAGGGTGTTGCAATACAGTTAAAGGCATTGCACTTTCTTCAAGCGAAGCAGTTAAATTAAACAGGGGTAAAATTGTTTCTTCTGGTCAGGCAAAAATAAAATCAGTTAATGGTAAGTGTGAACTCCTTGAGAGAAAATTATGTTCGGAATATTCCCGTAGACCTGCTATTTGCAAACATTATCCTTTTGTGTTTATTAATGGGCGGGCAATTCTTGAAATTCATTGTGGAACAATGGGTGATTTATTTAGTGCGGGGACAGTCACTCTAACAAGAAAAGAAATAATGTTAATTCCTTTTCTAAGAAAGTCTCTTGCCGAATTAGAAAGAACAATGCCTTATATTGCGAAGCAAAATGAATTTGAAATAAGTGATAGGTAATCACAAATGCATTAGTTTTCTAATATTTTGATTATTACTATCAACAACAACCATGTTACTTGATTTTAAAGTTAATTTTGTATTATCAAGTTCAAAAATAATATTTTTGAACATTCTTTTATTTATTAGCATTGAAAGTGTTTCAGCAATCATTTCAATTGGGACAATAATGCTTGTTCCGCTTTTTGCAAAACCAAAAGTTATTGCAACTTCTAAAAGATCCATTGTTCCAATAAATTCAGGCCTAATACTAATCATTTGTGCATTAAGTGTTTCAAAAGCATTTTCTAAAAATAAAATTGTGTCTGTTGTTGCATCAAAAGAAAATGTTTTCTTTGTTCGTAGTGATTCAACAAAATCAGCAACACGTTCCTTGTATAAATCTTGTTTAGCAAGTTGTGCTTTTATATCTCGAAAATCTTTTTCAATTCCTGCAAAAATATCGATGATTTCTTTTTCTTTAAATTCGGCAGAGATTTTTTCACGAACAATTGGGTCAGCTAAACTTCTTTCTTTAATAACATTAAGTTCATCAAGAATGTGACAAAAATCGTCATTTACTTTTCGCACGCCCTGCAAGTCTTTTTTAATTTTTAATAATTCTGACTCAAGCTTTACAGCCATCATGTCAAACACCCGACAATATTAATCATTAAGGATATATAATTCTTTTGCTTGAGCGTTTTTGTTAAATTTGGCATAATTGGTGTAATTTAATTTGGTTGTTTTTTGTTCTAACAAATAGGTTTATTAATAAAACTTAGTTCAAAATATTTTAATAGGTTTATTCAAAGAATATTCCGCTTGATGTGTGCACGGGTTGGGGAGTGGTCAAACCCGCAGGGCTTAGGACCCTGTCGCTTAGTGCGTTCTGCAGTTCAAATCTGCACCCGTGCACTTCTTTTCTTTTGAAAAGACCTGCACTAGAAATGCTCTGTTGAGTTTGCACTTCTTTTCTTTTGAAAAGACCTGCACTAGAAATGCTCTGTTGAGTTTGCA
>CAZVWD010000032.1:0-886 GCA_964630715.1 uncultured archaeon | reverse complement strand
CTTCTTTTCTTTTGAAAAGACCTGCATTAGAAAGTGAAGCTGTTGTTTCTTGCACTTGTTATTTTGTTTTTTAGCAAAATAAAACATGTACTAAAATTTGAAGCTATTGCTTTTTGCACTTTTTATTTTTAAAAAAAGTTTACATGAATTTTTGTATTTTTAATAGATCATCACTGTGTAATGTAGAATCAAATGTAATTTCTCTTTCATTTTGTTTTACAACCGTTGAAAATATGGCTTGTTCATTAATATCATTTGTGTTGGAACGATCTATTTTTGTTGCAATTACACAATTATTTATGTTTGAGTGTTTTGATAATCCCCTAAGTTCAATCCAATTATTGCGGGATTTATTTGAATTAACTTTTCCAAAAAATCTCACTCGTCCTAAATTATCTAATAAAAAACTAATATTCATTGTTTCTAGTTTAACATTCACCCTGTCAAATTCATAATCCGGGGTTCGTAGAAAAATATTAACATTTTTTGCCCCTGTTAAAAGAAGGTTAAGATTAATGTTAGGTTCGCCATATCCTGCTTCAATTTTTTGTGTTTTAGATAATAGTTTAGAAAATAAAGGATCTTGTTTTAATTTTTCAAAGTGTTTTCGTCGTTTTTCAAATCCACTTCTAAGTTTTTTTTTATTGCCTATTTTATTAACAATTGAATTATGGTGTGCTTGATTTTCTCGTTGTAATGCGGTGTAATCCAAAACAGTCTCAGGAATACACTTATTTTTGAATCCTTTTTCAACTAATCCGCGTCTTTCTAAACTCGCTAATGCAAGACTTATTGTGAAATATGCTCCCTTAACATCATGCATTCTATCTGAAGAACGATTTTCAATTTTTGTATCTTTTCTGCCTTCTTGAAAAATAGTTTCGCT
>CAZVWD010000031.1:2143-7856 GCA_964630715.1 uncultured archaeon | reverse complement strand
GGGTGGCAGAGCGGTCAAATGCGGCGGACTACTAATCCGTTTTCTTATGAAACGCGAGTTCGAATCTCGTCTCTCGCGCTTAAAATTTATTTTAATCAAAATTTTCTTTTGGATGCAACATTTTCTTCTTAAGAAAAGGTTGCGTGGGGAACTAATCTCTCGCGCTTAAAACTTATTTTAATTAAATTAACACAAATTAATTTAAACCAAGTAATTTTCTTTTAATAATACTTGATTTTTTTTCTTCATGATGATATGGTTTTGCACGAATTATTTTTATATCTAAATTTAATTTTTTTATTTCAAGTTCAAGTAATTTAATATCATTCAATTGATCATACCCAAGAACAATTGTTTTTGGTTTTAATTTTTTCAAAATATCAAAAGGATTTTTTTCTCCAAGTAAAGCACGATCAACAATTTTTAAATTTTTTATTATTTCAAACCTTTCATCTTCACTGTGAATTAATTTTTTATGAGAATGCTTTAATGCATTTTCATCAAGTGCAACAACAACTACTAATTCATCACCATCAGCAATTTTTTTTGCTTGTTTTAAATAATTTAAATGACCTATGTGAAAAACATCAAAAGTACCAAACGCTAAAACAACCACATTAACACCTAATCAAATTTCTTAAACAACGCTATCTTAAAAGATTTTGTTTCCTCTGCAAAACCATTTTTAAAAAACCATTCTTTTTTGTCTTTTGTTGTAATCGTCATTAATTCATGAATCCCTAATTCATTTGATTTATCAATAATGCCCCTAATTAATTCTTTTCCAATTCCTTTTCCACGATATTCTCCTAACACATAAACAGTTCTAATTTCAGATAAACGCTTAGAATAAAAATCAAGACAAATAAGACCAATTACTTTATTTTCATCTTCTGCAACTAACATACATTCTTTATCAATTAACTCATTAATTTCAGCATCTGTTCGGTTTAGAATAACCCCTTCTTTTGCACCAAAATCAATTAATTCTCTAACATAAGGCACATCTTTACTAATAGCAGATCTTATTTTCATAACAAAACTTACCACCAAAAGGTTTTAATTAACAATAATTTGGCTTGTTAACCAAAACAATATTTTTATTAACTACTTCTAACAAAATAGAGTTATGATAAAGGACTTTTTTGCAAAGATTTTTAATATCTTTAAAAAAGAAAAAAAGACTACTTACGCGCGAGAACCAATTATACCTGATCATCGAAAAGAAAAATTAATTGTTAAAAAAAGAAAAAATGATACTGATGAATTAAAAAAAGTTCATGTTGAAAAAAAAGAAGAAAAACTTATTATGCAAACTTTAAGTGAAAGTATTCCTGACACTAAATTAATTGACCTTGAAATTGAAGGTGATAATATTGCTTTGTTTAAAGTTGATGGGGTTTATAGTATTGGCCCAACAACAATGCTAACTGGTTTTGTTGAAAATGGAAGAATAAAAAAAGGAATGAAAACAATTGTTAATGAAGTTAATGTTAAAGTTGTAGGAATTAGAAAAGACATGGAAGCAGTTGCTTCTTTACTTTCTGGACAAGAAGGAACTCTTGAAATTAAATCAAAAAAGAACCCTTTACTAAAACAAGGCGATTATTTAGAATTTGAATAACTGCTTTTATTCATTCAATAATTAGTTATTTAAACATTCTTTCTTCAAACTTTTATAACGCAGGGGTTTCCGAGCGGTCAAAGGAGCTGGACTCAAAATCCAGTAGCTTAGTGCTTTCGAGAGTTCGAATCTCTTCCCCTGCATTTATATTTTTAGTGATAAAAAATGGAATGTAAAAAAGAAAAAAATTTAGAAAATTGTCCATGCACATATAATTGTGAAAATAAAGGAATTTGTTGTGAATGTGTTGCATACCATCGAAAAAATGGTGGACTTCCAGCTTGTTTAAGTTAAGCAGCAATTTTTTCAAACCCCCTGCCCCACCAAAACATGTTTATATAAAAAAAAAACACAATAACTCTGGTGATTTGGTGCCTATACGACGAATTAAAAATTTTTTATTTGGAAGACAAAAAACAAACAAAATATCTAACCAAAAAAGAAACCAAGAACATATTGAATGTCCTGCAGCAGGAACGGAATGGACAGAACCAAAAAGAACTCCTGAAGAAATTAGAAGATTAGCTAAAAAGATGAAACAAAATCCTAAAAAATAATTAAATTAACTTGTTAATTTTACAAGCCGTTGAAGCCTTTGTTTCATCCCACTTAAATCTTGTTTGCCACTAAAATCATTAATTCCATTTAACGCAATTTCATGTACAAGTTGTTTATCTTCTCTTGAATAACTTGGAATTTTTGATTCAAGTAAATTAAACAATAAAGGTGAAATTACAGGAACTAATAATGCATTAAATTCTGAATATCTTGCATTTCTTAATCTTGAATCCTTAGAAATAGCTCTTTCAATACCACTAGCTAAAGCCCCAATATCTTTTCCATTAATCCCTCGCCAAGGAAAATTTGCAATAGCATAACCTGAAGACCTAGCAAAATTTTTTCTAAGTCGTGAATCTAAATAACCTAAATTAAGCCCTGATCTTTCAGCAACAATATTTGAAACCATTGTTACAAATGGTTCACTCCAATAAAGTGCTTTTTTTCCAGATACACTTAATACATCATGAACTAATTCATGAATTATTGTTGCTGGTTTTAGTGTTTTGGAATAAATTAAAGCTTTTGAAGAACTATTGCCAGTCATCCCAAGTAAACGAAATAATCTTTTATTGGTTGGTTGATCAGGATGATTTAACGAATCATAAAAATTAGAATATGATTCACTCTTTTTTAGTGTTGATAAAAAATGTGAAATAAATTCATTAGCAGAAAGTTGAGGTTTACTTGAAAAAACATATTTACTTAAAACAGAAATTGCTGAAAGTTGAAAGTGATCTTGAGTATTTAAGTTTTTAGCAGAACTAAGTCTTTGTTTTAATAAGTTTCTTACTTGACTACTTTGTAGTCCACTAACCCCAGATAAAAGTCTTGTTAAATCATTTACTTGTGCGTTTGATAATTCAACAGAGGTTGATTTTCTTTTAAAATTACCGAATTTATTTCTAACCGCCTTATCAAGCAATCTTGAAATATAAGTTGAGGCATATGAAACTAATGCAACTTTTTCATTTTTAGATAACTTAGAACTAGCTAACATCTTTTGTAGATTATTTACTTTTCCACTAAAAGCAAGCATTATTTCTTTATCAACAGTAGAAATTGTCCTTAATTTATCAGCATTTGTCCCTTTTAAATTTCTTAACAGAACTTTACCAAGCTCAGGAGGTTGACCTCGTTCTAGGTTTTGTAATGTTAAAAAGTCTATTTCTGAACGAACACGAGCATTACTTGTGTGTTTAATTTGTTGCCCTAATTGTTGACTTTTTTTTGATTTTAAACCACGAACAGTTTTAACCATAATATAATTAGGTTTAAGTTAAATTAAAAACTTCCCATTTTTCATTATAATTTTACCATCAAAATAAATTGTTGGTTTTTCGATTACATGGTCTGAATGACCATTGCAAGCAACTTTTCCACCAAAGTGAGCACTTGCCCCAATACCAAAATGACATGTCCCATAAACTTTTTCATCAATAATCATAACCCCGATTAGTTTTGCTTTTTTATTTGTTCCAATTGCAAACTCAGCAATGTTTCTAACTTTATCATTTACATTTTTTATTCCTTGTTTTGTATTAAATTTTTCAAGTTGTAACATAGCATTATTCAATTTTTTAAAACTAGAACTTACAAATAAACCATTTTCAATAACATATTTTTCAGGGTGATTATGCAAATATGTTTCGCCTAAAACCTTTGAACTTTTAACAAAAAGTATTCCATTTGCTGTTTTTTCAAGAGGGGATGTGTACACTTCTCCAACCGGATAGTTAGTATCAGTTAATACATTACCATAATTGTTAATTACTTTTCGTTTATTTTCTTTATCAAATTGAAAAACAATATCTGTTCCAAGAGGACAAGTAACTCTTACATTTTTTGTTTTTTCAAACAGTTTTTTTAATTTTTCACCTATTTTTTTAACTTCATTTTGATCAAAATTATAAGCGTTAAAAAAATCTTTTATGTTTTTATTTTCAAGTGACCCCAAACCATTGGTTGCAATCATTTTGAAACCTTGATTAGTCATCAATTCTTTAGTGATTAATCTTTTTTTATTTTTGTGAAAATAAATTGCTTGACCAGAAGCAACCGACACAAACAAATCGTTTTTTCCTAAATTTTGGACGGCATTATTTATTGTTTTATTGGCTAAATGTGGTTTTTTTATTGCTTTTCCAACAACAATTGAAACATTACAACCATTTTGTTTAAAAAATTCATAAAATGTTTTTCCAAGCGTAGGAGAAGCAATTTTATTTTCAAATCCTTTGTCACAATAAATCAAAACATTATCATTTTTTTTAACCCCATAAATTTTTTCTATTGGTTTAAGCGGTTTAAAATCAAGAATTTTATAATTTTTTAATTTACTAAATTCATCAACAATACCCATTTTTATCACCAAAAAAATAATTAATTTTAACATATATAATTATATCATTTTTAAAATTTCATTAAAGAACTTTTTTAGTTCTTTCTTAAACGGAATATCAACACCTGGTTTTGAATTTAATTCCACCAAATAATATTTTCCATTAGCAAAAAAGAAATCTGCAGAATATACTCTCTTACCAAATTTTTTTAATTTTAAATCTATTTGTTTTATTAATTTCTTAACTTCAATTGAAGGCATAATAAGAAATGGTTTTGCACCATGATGTAAATTTGCTAGCAACCCTGTTTTTGTTACTCTCACATAGGAATAAACTAATTTCCCATTTACTATTACACACCTTAAATCATGAACACCATTTATTTTTGCACTTGGCAAGCCTTTTGAAGTATCTATAAACTCTTGAACAACAAAATCCCCATCAAATTTTTTCCTTGTACTTTTTTTGTTTTTATCATAAACAAAAATTCCTTTCCCCGCATGACCATATCTTGGTTTTAAAATTATTTTTTTGGAATTTAGTTTTTCGAATGCTTCATCAAAATCTTTTTTATCACTAACAAGAATTGTTTTTGGAAGTAAATTTGGAAATGCTTTTGTTTGTGCAAATTTATCTTTACAAAACCATTCAAAATCAAAATCATTAATTAACTTTTTCTTCTTTGAAAGCAATTTTTTTAATTTTAATTCTTTACTTGATAAACCAAATTTATCAAAATACATATAAGGAGTAATTTCTTCATTACAAAACAACCACTTTTTATCAAATGTCCAATATCGTTTTATTTTACCATTTTTACATTCATCAAATTTCGAAAATATTAATTTTATATTTTTCTTTTGTGCTTCAATAACAAACTCAGAATATTGTTTATTTAAAATTTCTCGAGCAAATGGTTTTTTCGTACTCCAAGAAAAATAATTCTTCTCATTTGCAACTAAAACCGCAAATATTTTTTTATCTTTTTTATACACACTAATACCCTCTTCATTTTAAATCTGGCAAGTGTATTGGTTTTTTTAATCCTTCAACACTATGCACTAAAGAATACTCATCAACAGAATATCTACCATAATAAAGACTTTCAATAGGGTGATCTTTAAGAAAATTTTCAACTAAAGACATTCCTTTGAAATACAAAAGGTCTTTTGTAAAAGCCCCAGGTTCA
>CAZVWD010000031.1:0-2133 GCA_964630715.1 uncultured archaeon | reverse complement strand
TCGCAGAGTTAAATTAAATGATTCGTCATCACTAAAATAGTCACGTAATTTTGAGAAAGTTTCATAAAAACTTTTTTTAGAAGCATAATCAATTGCAAGAACCCTGCCAGCATATGCTTTAAGTTGAGAATCAATATGAAGGTTTTTTAATTTTTCAATATTAACCGCTAAGCCTTCATCGGTTTCAAGATATAACTTTGATGTTCCTTGTGCTAAAATAGAATAAGGTTGTAATAAACCATTTTCATACCTATATGCATGAGTTTCTATTTCATGAGCAATTAATCTTTTCAACATATTTTCATCAAACTGAATTTGTTTATTTATATACAATACCTTTTGAATAGGATTTATTGAAAATGCAGAAATACTAAATTCGCGCAATTCAATAGTGTAATTTAATTTATGTTTTTTAAAAAAATTTTTAATTGTGCTTATTGCTTCTCCAAAACTAACTTTTCTTGAAGCAATTTTTTTTTCAGGAGCATTAATAACTTCCTTTGCACCAGATAATAATTTTTTATCAACCGAACCAAAAAATTGTTTTGAATTTTCAGAAAAATTTGGAGTCCCAACACTTTTAGCAAGTTCTAAACCTTCAATTAAATCAAGCACTTTATTTTCACAAAGAATCCCTAAAGAATCAGTACCTAAATTTGACAATAATTCTTTTAGTTCATTTTTATACGTTTCAAAAGTTGGTTTCATTGAAAAATAACTAAAAAGCGGATTTTTTGAAGGATATCTAAAAATAGGATTATACTCATTACCTTCTTTTAATTCTTTAAAGAATATTTCTTTTTGTTCGTCAAGATTTTGAGGAGTTATAAAAAACAAAATATTTAACTGTGAAGAATCAGCAATTTCACCAATTTTTTGATCAAGCAATCGATAATCTACAAAACTCACTTTTTCACCAATTTAATTAAGTAACAAGAAATATTTAACTCTATTTAATAAAACAAAAACAAAAAAACACTAAAAACAAAACAAAAAACAAACAATAAACTAAACAAAACAAACAACACAAACAATAAACTAAACAAAACAAACAACACAAACACAAAAGACAAACACAAACACAAAAGACATAATAAATTAAAACACAAACACAAAAGACATAATAAATTAAAACACAAACAAAAGACACAATAAATTAAAAATTCACAAATAAAAAAAAATTATTTTTTTAATTTTTCATTTTCTTTTTCTAATTTTTTAAGTAATCTTTTTTTATTAGCAATTGTTTTTTTCTTAATATATTTTACCCACTCGTGAACAACCATATTTCCTAAATATTTCATGAAAGGCCCTGGCATAAAATTTGCTTCAATAACAACCCATTTACCTTGTTTATCCATCATATCAACTGCACAAATATCAACACCAAGAGTTTTTGCAGCAAGTTTTGCAGATTCAATCATGTCTGAAGAAGGATTAACCAAGTTAGCAGTCCCCCCACGAGAAATATTACTTCGCCAATCTCCCTTAGCAGAAGTTCTTTTTACAGCTAAAACATATTCCCCAATAACATAACATCTAACATCAGTGCCGGGTTTTTTACTTTTAACAAATTGTTGGGTACAAATAAATTCTTCAAATAAATGAATTGCATCAAGAATTGAATTTAATTGTGAAGAATCACGAACAAGAACAACTCCTTTTCCAGCAAAACCTGAAATAACTTTTAGTACAAGTGGAAATCCAGTTTCCGCAACAGTTAATTTAGAATATTTTGGAGAAATACAAAGTGTTGTTAAAATTCCAGGAACCCCAACATTACTTAGTTCTTGAGCAGTATAATATTTATGATTTGATATTTGATATGATTTAAGACTCACAGGACAATATGCATCACTTGACTCAACTGCTTTCATTACTGCTTCTCCAAGCAAAAAATCATTTGAAGAAAATCTTGGATAAATTGCATCATAAGAAAGTAAGTTTTTTCCTTTGTAAAATAAACCAACTCCGTGACTTGAAGTTTGAATTTGAATTTTATCAATTGTAACCATTGTCACTGTATCAAAAACAGCTTGTCCTTCTTGAACTAATGCATTAGCGGTTGAACGTTTAACTCTTTTTGAGGCAATAATTAACAAACTAAGTTTTAAGTTAAAATTTTGTTTAACT
>CAZVWD010000030.1:0-8266 GCA_964630715.1 uncultured archaeon | reverse complement strand
TCATTGGAATTGGTGTTCCCCAATATCTTTGTCGACTTATACCCCAATCTCTTAATTTAAAATTAACAACACTTTTTCCTTTTTTTTGTTCTGTTAAAAATTCAGTTATTTTTTTTATTGCATCACGATTATTTAATCCATTAAATTTTTCTGAATCAATTAATACACCATCATCAGTATATGCGCGAGTAGGAGTTATTTTTCCCTCAATAACTTGTTTTATTTTTATACCATATTTTTTTGCAAATTCAAAATCACGTTGATCGTGAGCAGGCACAGCCATTACCATTCCAGCACCATAATCAGCAACAACAAAGTTTCCAGCATAAACAGGAACTTTTTCTCCGTTAACAGGGTTAGTTGCATAACTTCCAGTGAACACACCTTCTTTTTCCATTGATTCAAGTTCTTTTTCTGAAACTGATTTTAATTTTTTCAAAAAATTATTAACTTCTTCTTTTTGTTCATCAGTAACTAAATCAAATAACTTACCATGTTGTGCTGACACAACCATAAATGTTACACCATAAATAGTATCAGGTCTTGTCGTAAAAATTGGCCAAATATTTCCATTAATTTCAAATTCTATTTCTGTCCCATAACTTTTCCCAATCCAATTTTTTTGCATTGCACGAGTTCTTGATGGCCAACCTTCTAACTTATCTATTCCTTCGTAAAGTTCATCAGCATAATCAGTGATTTTTAGAAACCATTGTTTTAATTTTTTTATTTGTACATCAGTATCATCGTGTCTCCAACACTTTCCATTTTGTACTTGTTCGTTTGCAAGAACTGTATCACACAAAGGACACCAATTAACACTTGATTCTTTTTGATAAACTAAACCTTTTTCATACATTTTTAAAAAAATCCATTGATCCCATTTATAATAATCTGGAGAAGCTGTATTTACAACTCTATTCCAATCATAAGTTATTCCAAGCGACTTTTGTTGTTTAATATAATTTTTTATTGCTTTATCAGTATAATCTTTTGGATGAGTTCCAGCTTTTATTGCCGCATTTTCTGCAGGAAGTCCTAAAGCATCAAAACCCATTGGGTGTAAAACATTAAAACCATTCATTATTTTGTATCTTGCAAGAACATCGCCAATAACAAAATTAAGCGCATGCCCCATATGAAGTCCTTCTCCACTTGGATAAGGAAACATTTCAAGCAAATAGAATTTTTCTTTTTTTGAGTCTTCACTAACTTCAAAAAGTTTAGCTTCTTCCCACGCACCTTGCCATTTAGCTTCAATTTCTTTAAATTCCATAATAAAACTGCGCAAAAAAAGAGTTTTAAATGTGGCGATTGCCGAATTCACGCCAAGTTTTTTAAGCAAACAAAAGAACTTTTTCTTATGCGCATTTATCTTGATACAAACGTATTTATTTCACTCTTTAAAGAAGAGATTGGGAAGAATCTACGCGCTTTTTATTTAGAATCAGAAGAATTCTTCAGTTATGTTGCCAGCACAAAAACTACTTTGGTTTTATCAGAATTATTTTTTCAAGAAACAAACAAAATTTGCTTATTCAACAAAGAAAGGATAATTAAATATTTTAAACAATTAGAAATTCCACTTATTATAATTGAAAAAGAACAACTTGGCTTACCTGTTAAAGGAATTCATTATCCTGACTCAATACATGCTGGAACCGCGATAAAACATAATTGCAAAGCAATAATCACTTTTAATAAAAAAGATTTTGAAAGTATACAAAATAAAATACAAATTCTCAGCCCAGAAGAATTTCAAATTAATTAAGCTAAATTTTTTTCTAATAACCCATCAGCTAGTTTGATTCTTTCAGATTTTGATAAACTTTTTATTTTAGTATTCTTTGACTTAAATTCTTTTCTTAATTCTTCAGAAGCACTATGCACTTTTTGAAAAGAATCTAATATCATTAGTTGTTTTTCAAGCCCCTGTCTTATTGAATCCTTCAAAAACTCACTTCTTGAAGAATAAAAACCTCTTAAAACCAAATCATCAATAGCCTTTGCAAAAGCATCTTCTACTTGAAAACTAATCATTTTAACCATAATAACATATTAATAACAGGTTATTAAAAAGGTTTTGATTTAATTACACGCATTCGACAGAAAACGAATAAACAAGTAAATTTTTATATTGATATAAACAAGACATTGATATGGACATGCGAGAAATTAAAACAAAAAATAATGTTAATGCAGAATTTGATATTCCTGGTTCTAAAAGTTATGCAAACAGAGCCCTTGTTATTGCAGCACTTGCAAAAGGAAAAACAACCCTAACAAACGTACCTAGTTGTGATGATGTACAACACATGATTGCAGTTGTAAAAAAGATGGGTGTGCAAATAGAAAAAATTGATGAAACTACTTATTCTTTTATTGCTCCAGAAAAATTGCGTTATGATGGAGATGTTTATGTTGGGTTAGCTGGAACAGCAACCAGATTTTTAACAAGTTTATGTACTCTTGGAGTTGGAAAAATAAAAATCGTTGGAGAAAAAAGATTATATGAAAGACCAATGGAAGATTTAATAGAAGCTTTAGAAACAAATGTTGATGGAATAATCCAAGCAGAAAATAAAACTGAGAAAGGAGAAAGATGTCCCCCATTAAATATTGATTCAAAAGGACTTAAGGGTGGAGAAATAAAACTTAAAGGAGACACTAGTTCACAATATTTAACTTCAATACTTTTAAGTGCACCTTATGCTTACAAAGAAACAACAATTGAGATAATTGGAGAATTAACATCAAAATCATATGCTGATATGACTCTTGATGTTATGAAAAATTTTGGAGTTAATGTAGTTAATAATGATTACAAAAATTTTGTTGTTCCAAAAAAAGAATATGTTGGACGAGAATACATGGTTGAAATTGATGCAACAGGAGCAAATTATTTTTTAGCAGCAGCCGCAATTGCAAAAGGAAAAGTAAAAATCAACAATGTAAATCCTAACTCTGCACAAGGAGACATGAAATTTATTGATATTTTAGAACAAATGGTTTGTACTATAACAAAAGGAAAAGATTATTTTATAGTTGAAAATCATGGACCATTAAAAGGAATTAACGTAGACATGAATACTTTGCCGGATAGTGCACAAACACTTGCTGTTTTAGCTTCTGTTGCAGAAGGGTCAACAAAAATTACTGGAATTCATAATTTACGTGTAAAAGAAACTGATAGAATTTTAGCAATTCAAACAGAACTTGCAAAATGTGGAATTAAAGTTGAAACAGGTGAAGATTACATGATAATTCATGGCGGAAAACCAAATGGTGCACAAATAAAAACTTATGATGATCACAGAATGGCAATGTCATTTGCTGTACTCGGGTTAGTTGTTGATGGAATTATTATAGAAGACCCTGGTTGCGTATCAAAATCATTCCCTGAATTTTGGGATTACTTTGAAAAGTTGTAAAATCATTTGACTAAATACTTATGAAAACAAAAACTTTAGGAAAAGACTTTGACGAACTATTAAGTATAATAAAAAAAATCTTGTCTGATGAAGATGGATGTATAATCTCAAACAAAGATACGTTCCAAACTCAGCTTGAGCAAATAAGAGAAGAAGTTTGTGAACTAAAAGACGCCATTAATAAAGATGATAAGGGTGAAATAAATGAAGAGCTTGGACATGTTTTGTTTGACATAATTTATTTGGCTGTTCTTGGGGAAAAACAAAACAAAGTAGATTTAGAAAATGTTTTCAAAGAATTAAACTGGTCGATCAAATATCGTTTTCCACACGTGTTTGAAGGAATAAAATGTGATTCTGTCGACGACATAAAAAAACTACAAAAAGAAAGAAAAAACTCTTACCACCAAATGAAAAAAGATGGAACATTACCAATTTAAATTATTATTTTTTAAACATTTTTTTTAGAACATCTTGTAAATTATATGAATAATTATCTTCATTACCAGCATAAATTATTTGTTTGCCTCGTTTTTTTACTTGTTGTTTAGCTAAACCAAACTTGTTTATACAATCATGAATATCTTCAAAATCACGCTCGTTTAATCGACCTATCTTAGTTGCAACAATATCAACAGGATGTATTGCATATAACTTTACATTATCAAATTTTTGTTTGATTAAAATTGCTTTATTTACATAGTCTTGTGGGAGTTGTTGTGTAAAAATACACCCGTTTGAATAAATATCGATTTCATAACCATGTATTATTTTTGATTCAGCTTTTTTGAATTCTTTTAAATCATCATTTGTTTCAAAATTAAAATCAATGTCTTTTGTGGATGCTTTTAGATTTAATAAAGTCATAGCTGTTCCGCCAACTGCATAAACATTTATTTGTTTTGTTAATTTAGCATCAATTTCTAAAATTAAACTTAAAAGTCCTTCTTTGGGTACATTATTTTTGATTATTGCTTCTCACCCACCAGTTTTTTGAATTCTTTTTGTTTTGAATATTTTTTTAATAAGAAAGATAGTAATTCTGAATCAAAATCATTTGTTTTTATTATTGTTTTAAGAGCTAGTTTTTGTCTTGCTGTTCCATTAATTAATGTTGCAATAATTGTTTCTTCAATAGATAATTCTTTTTTACTAGTTTCTTTTCCAAATTCAGAATACCCAAATTTAGCTAAATTATGCCTGAGCTCATTTTCATTTAAGTCCAATAATGAATAATTTTTAGCTTCAATATTTGGAATTAGTTTTTTTATTATGTTAAAAAATTGTTCTTGGTTTGAAAGAATTATTCGGTTCTGTAACATTTGGATTATTATTTGATTATTAGTTAACATTAATTTTTCAAATTGTGGTTCTGTTAAAGTTAAACAATCCAACCTTATTTTGAATTGTTTTTCTATTTTTTCACAATATAATAAAGAGTTTTTTGGTTGATCAGTAATTATTAATAATTCTAGTCTATTTAATAAGAAATTTTTTTGAGCATTAATTAAAATTGATGTATTGCAAGGAATCAAATTTAGTTGAGTGTTTATTATTTTAAATGATGGATTTTTTGTTATAAAATTAATTTTTTTTGATAGTTCAATCATTGCTAATTTTGAAATAGTTATTGTATTTGAATAATTTATTTTAATTATTCTTGATTTGCCAATTAATTGAGTTGATATGAATCCTTGTTTTTCAAGTAATCGTATTTTTTGGTAAGTATTTTTATAGTCTCCATCAAATCCATTTTGTTTTAACAAAAATGCCAATTTGCTTATTGAAATATCATTAGAGTAAGTTGTTGCTAAACTATTTAATATATTTTCGCCTAAACTCACATAATCACCAATAGTATTTATACCCTAATATTATGGTTTGTATACCATAATGTTTTTAAATGCTTTGTAACAAGATAGAAAAGCCCTAAAAAAATTTATTGAATTAAAAACCAAACAAAAAGCCAATTTTTAAGTTAATTAACTCAAATCACAAGTCAAACAACTTGTAATATTTGGCATACTCGCCTTGAATCTTTGTTTTTACTCCAACATGAGTCGCAATAAAATCTAATTTTTCCAAATTAATTTGTGTTTTAATTTTTTCACCCAACTCAACTGGCACTGAAGAAATTATTGTTATATGTGGACAGAAATTGTCCAAAACAAACCTTTTGTCACCATTAAATAAATCTTCAAGTATAGAATAAATCTTTTTATGTAAATCAAGTAATTCTTTTGTTCTTTTTATTTCAACAACAACATGACATTCATTCTCGTTAGTAAAACAAGTTAATTCTTTTGATTCAACATTAAAGGGTTTAATATATTGTAATATTGGCCCAAGTCGTTTAGTAATCTCTTCTTGTTTTTCCAAACAATCTCCTAATGAAAGTAAAGTAATGTGTGGAATATTATAATAAATCCCATCTTTGTCATTCTTAAGCCTAAATTTTCCAAATTCTTTAAAGACATTATTAATTATTTTATAAAATTGTTCTTCAATTTTATTAGGTAAACAAAGAGTAACAGTAACATTTGCTCGAACCATAACAAGAATAAAACAAAGCTAATTATAAAATTAACTAAATAATCTAATTTATCTTTCAAATGTTCTAATTGTGGTTAATTTATATTTTTCGAATAAGATTTTTGTTTTTGGATTTTTTTCAGCACTCAAAACTGAAATTCCAATTATTTGTCCTTTCGCTTTTTTTACAAGATTTATTACAGCTTTTATTTGTGCACCAGTTTCTATCCATTCATCAACAATTAATATTTTTTCTCCTTTTTTTATTGCACTTTTGCTTATTTCAAAAGATTTTTCTGTTTTTGTATAATCAGTAAAAGATTGTTTTAACAAATTTTTTTGGCATCTTGGAAGTTTTCCACCTTTTCTAGCAAGAACTAAACCAACACCTAATTTATTTGCCATTGCACCCCCTAAAACAAAACCCAATGCATCTAAAGCAACAATTTTATCAATTTTTTCTTTTCTAAATGGTTTAATTAAATCTTTTATTAAATTTGAAAATGCGTTTTTATCTTCAAGAATTGGAGTCATATCACAACGACCTTTTGTTTCATGAACAACAAAATCCATATAATAATTTGATTTCATACCAAGCTTAATATTCTAAACTATTTAAATTTAATTATTTATAAGGATTAGTCATTATTAAAAAATCTATTTGGCATAAAATAGTTATGGTTATCGCAATTTCAGCAGGAGCATGTTATGATTTAAAATTAGGCCGAAATGATGCTATTCGTTTTATACAAAAATATTCTGATAAAATTAATGGAATTGAATTGTTGTTTGCTACGCCAAAAGAGTTATTAGAATTTGAATTTGAAAAAGACACTTTAGAATTTGTTCAATCTTTAGATTTTGTTTCAATCCATATGCCTGTTATTGATGCGATTTATCAAAATGATTTAGAGACAAAAAAAGTAATTGATAAAGCAACTAAAATTTATGATTTGGTAAAAGCTAGTTACCTTGTTTTTCACCCTAATACAATCAAAGATTATTCTATACTAGATTATAATCTAAATAATTGTATTGAAAACTTAAATTCTAAAGAACAAAATAAAGGATTTCAAACAGTTCAAGAAATCACGAAAGTTTTAGAAGAAAATGAAGGATTAGGTTTAGTACTAGATACGTGTCATATGCTAGAGGTAGGGATAGATCCAAAAGATTTTTTAGAATTAAAAGAATATGTTAAAGGCATTCATCTAGCATTACAATGGAAACAAGGTGAAAGAATTAGAACACATGGTTTTTTGCAAGAAAACCCTAAACAATTAGAACAAATAAAACCACTTCTTAAGTTAAATGTTCTAAAAATAATTGAATCAGACTTTTACCCAAATAAAGTACCAATGATAGAAAAAGAAATAGAATTAATAAAGTCACTTAAAAATCAATGAAGCATAATACCTTGTGTTTGGGCCAACTGCAGGATTACTAAATAATTCTTCTTTTGTAAACCACTTAGCTTCTTCACTCTCATCATCAATCTTTAATTCACCACCAATAACTTTTGCAGTAAATACAGAATCAATATCGTTCTTATCCCTACATGGAAGTAATCTCATTGCAAAAGGGACAGGAAGAGGAGTAGCAATTTCTGTTTTTGCACCCAAATCAGGAACTTGTAATATCTCAATATCAAGATTGGTTTCTTCCTTAACTTCACGAATAGCTGCTTCATGAGGCAACTCACCATCATCAATATGCCCACCTGGAAGTAACCAAAACTTACTCTTTGTTTGTTTCAACATTAACACTTTATTATCTTTTAAAACAAAAACACTAGCAGTATAATGTGTTGACCTAGAAAAATCATATGATTCCATGTAAAGAATAACATTCGAATAATTTAAAAAACAAAATAAATTTACGACAACCAACGAACCAATAATCACTAAACTTTGTAAAAGAAACACATTTTAATCATTCTTTTCATAATATTTTTATGTTTGAAATAAATACTTCTGCAAACTTTGAAGCAGCACACAGACTTTCAAGTTACGCGGGTAAATGTAAACAACTACATGGACATAACTTTAAAGTAGAATTACAAATGAAGTCAAGTGAACTTGATAAAAATGAATTTGTATATGATTTTACTAATCTTAAAAAAATACTTGACGAATTTGATCACAAAACAATATTAAAAAACAACACAGAAAACAAAAAACTTGTAAACTCTTTTTCAACAGATTGGGTTGTTTGGCTTGATTTCGAACCAACAGCAGAACAACTAGCAAAATACATTTGCAACAAAATTAACTCACAAACAAAACAAGAATTTATCAAAATCA
>CAZVWD010000029.1:0-8318 GCA_964630715.1 uncultured archaeon | reverse complement strand
TAATGCTTTTGCCACTAAATCAACAGTAATTATTTCTCTAAAATTTCCAATATGAACAACCCCTGAAGGAGTTATTCCTGAAGCAACAGTATATTCTTCTTTATTATTCATTGCAATTAATTCTTCTGCAACTTGATCTGCCCAGTGAACTTTTTCTAATTCGTTTTCCATACTAACTTATGCAAAAGAATTTATTATAAATCTTAGTTTTCACTAAAAATAATAGGATTTTTAAAGAAAAAGAAACATAATTAATATATGCCTAAAAACAGTAAAGAAAAATTAGTAAGTTTACAAGCAGCACGTACAACATGGGGAAAAGATGCACCAATTACGCTTGGAAAATATCATCGAATTAGACCTAGCACAATTATAAAAATTGCGCAAAGATGGCGAGAAAGAATGGGTCATTCAGTAAGATCATATGATAAACCAATTAAATATTCTAGTGCCAATGCTCGAGAAATAGCAGTAAGACTTGCTGTTGGAGAACTTATGCAACCTTTAAAAAAATTTAATTTAAAAGAAGCTGATTGGTTAACACTTGAAAAAATTTTACAACATAGACCACAAAGTGTAAAACACAGTGATGTTCCTGTTAGATTAGATCAAGAAATTTTATTTTTAAAAATAATTAATTCATTAGGGGAACAAAAAACAATGCATTATCTGAATTTAATTAGTAATAGAGCAATACAAATTCAAAAAGTTGCAAATTCAGAAAAAATCCAGTCTAAATCAGAAAGTGATGCTTTTTCAAATATTGGGCCTAACATACACGCAATTACTACAAAACTAGGGTGGGACTTAGAAGACAAACCAGATTTTGTTAAAAGAATAGAAGACATATTACATCAAAAAGATAAACAATTAACTGAAGTTCAAAAAATAAAAAATAAAATAAAAAGAGATCATTTAACCAAATTATTGACAAACCAATTAGAAGAAGGGACTTTAGAATTAACTAAGTTTAAAATACACCATAGGATATTTTAATATATAAAATATTACATCTAAACGCTATTAGTTATTATTAACAAATATGAGCATAGTATAACTATGAATAGCAATTCCTGGAGCCAATAAATATCTAATTCTAATCGCGTTCCAGGGAGGCTCACCAACAATAATAAATAATTTTAATCATAACAATAAAATCGCTTTTTATTTATCAAAGTCTCTTCTTTGGTGGCAAAAAGAGAGCTTATAATTGTTTTAGTAGCTTATTTTTTTAAGAAACCATAAGTGAAAAGAACATAAAACAAAATTAAGGTATAAAATTAAATAAAACATAAATGAGGTTGTTAAATGGAAAAGAAAGGATATTTTGGAGAATTTGGAGGAATGTTTATTCCTGAAATGATGGTTCCTGCACAAAAAGAACTAGCACAAGCGTTTGAAGAATGTAAAAATAATAAAGAATTTAATGAAGAATTACAAATGTTACTAAAAGAATTTGCTGGAAGAGAAACTCCTCTTTACCATGTAAAAAATATTTCAGAAATACTAGGATTTAAAGTTTATTTAAAAAGAGAAGATTTACTTCACAGTGGCGCACATAAAATAAACAATACGCTAGGACAAGCACTTTTAACAAAATACATGAAGAAGAAAGAAATCGTTGCTGAAACTGGTGCTGGACAACATGGAGTTGCAACTGCACTGGCAGGTGCACTTGTTGGATTACCTGTAAAAGTTTTTATGGGAGAAAAAGATGTAGAAAGACAAAAACTAAATGTTTATCGAATGAAATTATTTGGAGCTGAAGTTATTCCAGTAACAAATGGTTCAAAAACTTTAAAGGATGCTGTTAATGAAGCATTAAGATATTATTTAGCACATGTAGATACTTGCCATTATTTAATTGGTAGTGTTGTTGGGCCTTACCCATACCCACAAATCGTTCAACATTTTCAAAAAATAATTGGAGAAGAAGCACGAGAACAAATACTTGCAAAAGAAGGAAAACTACCTACAAAAATTGTTGCTTGTGTTGGTGGAGGAAGTAATGCTATTGGAATTTTTGATGCATTTTTAGATGATAAAGATGTAGAATTAATTGGCGTTGAACCGGGTGGAGACGACATTAAACACGGAAAAACTTTATGTGAAGGATCAATTGGTTTTTTCCAAGGAAGTAAATCTTATGTTCTTCAAACAAAAGATGGACAAATAGAAGAAGCACATAGTATTTCTGCCGGACTTGATTATCCTGGTGTTGGACCAATGCATTCATTCCTAAAAGAAAGTGGCAGGGCAAAATATGTTTCAATAAATGATAAAGAAGCTTTAGAAGGTCTTGACTTTTTATGTAAAAAAGAAGGAATTTTGCCTGCACTTGAAAGTGCACACGCAATTGCTTATGTATTAAAAAATAAAGATAAATTTAACAAAGACGATATTGTGATAATTAATTTGTCAGGAAGAGGAGACAAAGATGTTACACAAATAATGGAAAACTTAAACTTAGGAGGAAATTAAATGTTTAAAAATAATGTATTCATGCCTTTTGTTGTTTTGGGAGATCCAACATATAACGATTCTATAAAAATAATAAAAGATTTAATTGATAATGGTGCGGATGCTCTTGAACTTGGTTTTGCTTTTAGTGACCCTGTTGCTGACGGACCAGTTATTCAAAAAGCAAACAATCGTGCTCTTGCAAACGGAATTACTACTGCAAAAGCATTTGAAATCATCAAAGAAATTAGAGCTTACTCACAAATACCAATTAGTTTAATGTTAAGTTATAATTTAGTATATAATTTTGGAACAGAAAACTTTTACAAATTAAGTTCCGAAAATAAAATTAATGCAATACTTTGTCCAGATATTCCACTTGAGGAATCTGATGAAATTTTAGAGTACTCAAAGAAATATAATATTAATCAAGTGTTTTTGGTTTCGCCAACAACAACAATTGCAAGAATGCACGAACTAAACAAAGTTTGTGGAGGATATATTTACCTTGTTTCTCACCTTGGAACTACAGGAACTATGGGTGAATTAAGTAAACAATTACCCACACTTATTAAAACTACAAAAGAAGAAATGAATTTACCTGTTTATGTTGGGTTTGGAATTAGTAAACCAGAGCATATAAGTGAAGTTTTAGCAATGGGTGCAAATGGGGCAATTTGTGGTTCTGCTATTTGTAAAATAATTGAAGAAGGAAAAATAAATGAAGTTGGAACTTTTTGTAAACAAATGTGCAGTGGGAAAAAATGACTATTTTAGACGAGATTGTTGCAAATAAAAAAATTGAAATAGAGGAAGCAAAAAAAAAGCTTCCGCTAGAACAATTACAAAAAAACCTTGCAAAATCAAATCGTGATTTTGTTTCTGCATTAAAAGGAAAAAATAACATTATTTGCGAACTAAAATTTAGTGCACCATCCTGTGGAAAAACCAAATCTACTAAATCAATTGGTGAAATAATTTCTATTTACAACACATATGCAAGTGCAATTTCTATTTTAACTGATCAAAAATATTTTTCTGGAAAACTAGAATACATCAAAGAAGCCAAGAAACACACAAAATTACCTATTTTAAGAAAAGACTTTATTATTGACCCTTATCAAATTTATGAAGCTAGATACTTTGGAGCTGACGCAATACTTCTTATTGCATCTTTGCTTTCAAAAGAAGAAATTAATGATTTTTTAAAAATTGCAAACGAATTTGGCATGGATGCTCTTGTTGAAGTTCGTGAAGAAGATGAACTTACAAAAGTTCTCAAAACAAATGCTAAAATTATTGGAATCAATAATAGAAATCTGAAAACTTTTACTCTTAATTTGGATCAAACAAAAATTTTAAAAGAAAAAATTCCTAGTGACAAAATTGTGGTTAGTGAATCTGGAATTTATACAAAAGAAGAAATTCTTAATATTAACACTAATGCTGTTTTAGTAGGAACTTCGCTTATGAATGCAATGGATATGCAAAAAACTTTATGTGATTTACATAGAACTAAACTAAAAATTTGTGGAATCACAAATTTAGAAGATGCACAAATATGTGTTGAACAAAATGTTGATTTATTGGGATTTAATTTTTATAAAAATAGTAAAAGATATATAGAACCAAAAATTGCAAAAGAAATAATTTCAAAATTACCAAACACTATTCAAACAGTAGGTGTTTTTGTGAATTCTACACAAGAAGAAATAGAAGCTATTGCAGGAGAAACAGGAATTGATTTTATTCAACTTCATGGAGATGAAAACCAAGAATTTGTAAACAAACTTTCAAAAAAATTTGAAGATAAAGTAATTAAAGTTTTTAGAGTTAAAGATAAAGTTGAAAAGTTTGATACTCTTACTTATGCAAAAATGTTTGATACTTTTACTCCTGAATTTGGTGGCAGTGGAAAAGAATTTGACTTGAATTTAATTTCAAAAGAAAAAGGAAAAATATTTATTGCAGGCGGAATCAATGTTAATAACATAAAAAAAGTTTTAGAATTAAAACCCTATTGTATTGATGTTTGTTCTGGAGTTGAAAACGAACCTGGAAAAAAGGATGCAAATAAAATAAATAAATTGATTGAGTTGATGAAATGAAAATAACCACAAAAACAACCAAAATGGACTATTCTGACCCTTTTGAATTATTTAAAAAAATAAGTGATAATGGTAATAATATTAGTTTACTTATGGAATCTCGGTCTTTAAATCAACGATATGGAAGACAAACAATAATTGTTCCAAACCCATCAATAAAAATTATTGGAAAAGAAAAATCATTTACAATTAAAGCGCTAACAAAACAAGGAAAAGAAATTTTAAAATTATTTAAAGAAGACGATTTTAACTTTACAAGCAAAATTAGTTTTAAAGAAGACAAAATTGAAGGAGTTGTTGAAAAAGAAGAAAATTCTAATGCAAGTGAAGAAGAACAATTTAATCTTAAAAATATTTCTTTTGTTGTAAAGATGATACTGCGAAAATTTGAAAATGATGATGATTATTGTGGACTTTACGGAGCATTTAGTTATGATTTTGCAAAAAACTTTTATAAAATAAATAAAAAATTTAAAGAAACTACAGATGATTTTGTTTTATTTTTACCAACACAAGTACACGTTTTTTATGATCTTGAAAAACGCGTAGAAAAACACGAATTCTTTTTCACACAAAAAATCGATGAAGAAAAAGTTTGCGGATTTGAATTTAAAAAACAAAAAAAAGAAATTATATTTGATCTTGATGAAAAAACATATTTAAAGAATACTCAAAAAGTAATTAATGATATTAACAATGGTCGAGCAATGCAATGTGTTTACTCAAGAAAAATGGAAATGACCTTGCAAAAACACCCATTTAAATCATACGAACAATTACGTGAATTAAATCCTTCACCATATTCATTTTATTATAATTTTGGCGATAATGAAATTCTTTACGGAGCTTCCCCTGAAGTACACATTAAAATCCAAAAAAAAGGTGAAGAAAGAGAAATTGAAATACGACCAATTGCAGGAACAATACAAAAAACAAACAATGCAATGGGTGATGCAAAAGCACGAAAACAATTAATGAATGATGAAAAAGAATTACGCGAACACACAATGCTAGTTGACCTTGCAAGACACGAATTATATAAATTATGCAAAAGAGAAAGTGTTAACGTTACTGATCTTTTTACTCTTGAAGAATACACTAACTTATACCACTTAGTTAGTGGAGTTCGCGGAATTTTAAAAGAAAAAGATGCAATTGACTCATTGCTAGTTACTTTGCCTGCAGGTACTTTAAGTGGTGCACCAAAACAAGAAGCAATGAAAATGATTGAAGAATATGAAGGAAGTAAAAGAGGATTTTATGGTGGAGCTATTGGCATAATTGCATTTAACGGAACATGCAATACAGGAATAACAATACGTTCAACACACGTAAAAAATAATACTTCAACACTACGTTCAGGTGGTGGAGTAGTAGCATTATCAACTCCGCTTGGAGAACTTAATGAATCAAAATTAAAAAGCTCAAAAACATTAATCGTTTTGGAAGATGAAACCAACGAGGCGATAAAATGAAAATTCTCTATATTGATAACTATGATTCTTTCGCAAACACAATTAAAGCATACTTTGAAAATACTGGCGCAGAAGTTGTAATGTACAAGAGTGATTGTTCTCTTGAGACAATTACAAGTGAAAAATTTGACATGATACTTCTTGGGCCCGGACCAAATTCTCCAACAGAAGCAGGAAACTATTTAGAAATCATAAATACTTACCATAAAACAAAACCTATTTTTGGGATTTGTTTAGGCTTTCAAGCAATGATGCAATATTTTGGAGAGCCGGTTAAAAAACTAGACGAAGTAATGCATGGCGGAACAAGTGAAATAGAACAAGATGGAAAAACAATATACACTGGAATTGCAAATAAAACAAGATTCGCAAGATATCATTCACTTGGCGTTACAAAAGTTCCAAGTTGTTTTGAAATTAGCGGGACTGCTAATGGAATAGTTATGAGCGCACGACATAAAACCTTGCCAATTGAAGGAGTTCAATTTCATCCTGAATCAATTTTATCAATGGATAATAATGCAGGACAAAAATTAGTAGATAATGTTGTGAGGTTTTTAAAATGAAACAAATAATTTCAAAAATAAAAAATGGCGAAGAATTAATTGAAAGTGAAGTAAAAGAAATTGTTGAATCTATTGAAAAAAATACTTTTAATAAAGAAGAAATGAAAGAGTTTCTTTTAGCAATGAATGAAAAAAAAATTACTTCAAACGAACTATATTTCTTTGTTAATGAATTATATAAAAAAGCAAACAAAATTGATTTAGGTGAAGATTTGATTGATGTTTGTGGAACAGGCGGAGATAATACTCACACTTTTAACATTTCAACAGCTTGTATGTTTGTAACTGCCGGAGCTGGCGTAAAAATAGCAAAACATGGAAACAAAGCAGTATCTTCTAAAAGTGGAAGTTTTGATGTTTTAGAAGAACTTGGAATAAATATTAACAATTGTTCAAACAAAGCAAAAGAAAGTTTAGACGCATCAAATATTGCCCTACTTTTTGCACCTGCACACCACCCAGTGTTCAAAAATATTGGTGAAGTTAGACGAGAAATTGGACAAAAAACTATTTTCAATATTATGGGACCCCTTCTAAACCCTTGTAATGTAAAAAAACAATTAATTGGAGTTTATGATAAAGAATTTACTGAGTTAATTGCACAAACAATGCAAAAGAAAGGAATAACTCACGGACTTGTAGTTAATGGAAATGGACTTGATGAAATTACAATTGATGGCGAAACACAAATCACAGAATTAAAAAATAATACAATTAAAACATATAATATTCACCCAAAACAATTTGGAATAAAAAAATCAAGTATTTCAGAATTAGTAGTTAGTAGTAAAGAAGAAAGTGCAAATGTAATAATGAGTATTTTAAATGATGAAGATACAAGTGCAAAAGACATTGTGATTCTTAATAGTGCCACTGCAATTTATTTAGGCGGGAAAGCTAAAAGTATTAAAGAAGGCATAAACAAAGCAAAAGACTCAATAAGCTCAGGAAGAGCATTAAATAGTTTAAATAAATTAAAAGAAGTTTTAAAATAAAAGAAAAAGGATAAATTAAAAACAATAAAAGTGTTATTTATGAGTGAGAAAAAGATGGAAAAAAACGAAAAACCAAAAGCACAAGTTGACCCATGGGGAAATATGCTCATAGAAGATTATTCAAGACTTATACGCGAATTTGGAATGCAAGCTTTTGACATTAAAGACTTCAAAAACCCAAGCACTCAAATGAAAAGAGGATTAATTTTTGGTGGACAAGATTTAAACATTATAGCTGAGGCAATCAAAAAGAAAAAGAAATTTTATTGTTTAACAGGAATAATGCCTTCCGCACAAAAAATACACTTAGGAACTGCGGCTGTAGTTGATAATGTTAAATACTTTCAAGAACAAGGTGCAGATACTTATGTACTAATTGCTGATGTTGAAAGTCAAGCTGTGCGCGGAGTACCTATAAAAGAAGGAAAAAAAAGAGCAATGGAATTTCATATTCCTGCATATATTGCACTTGGACTTGACCCTAAAAAAACAAAATTTTATTTTCAAAGTGAAAACAAAGAAGTTAGTAACCTAGCAATTGTTTGTTCACAAAAAATAACTGAAAATGAATTTCGAGCAATTTATGGATCAGTTCATCCTTCAAAAGTAATGAGTGCATTTACACAAATGGGGGATATTTTACACCCACAACTAAAAACACCAATGCCTGGAGTTATCCCTGTTGGAATTGATCAAGCACCACACATTAGAATG
>CAZVWD010000028.1:0-8522 GCA_964630715.1 uncultured archaeon | reverse complement strand
TGGTGGAGAAATAATTGCACAAGGTACACCAAACGAAATCGAAAAAAATCCTCTTTCTTTAACTGGGAAATATTTAAGTGGAAAACTTACTATTCCAACTCCAAAAAAAAGAAGAGCAAGTACTGGAAATATTAAATTTGTTGGTTGTAAAGAAAATAACTTAAAAAATGTTGATATTAATTTACCTCTTGGTGTGCTAACTTGTTTAACTGGTGCAAGTGGAAGTGGAAAATCAACTTTACTACAAACAATAATTAATAATGGGTTAATTAAAAAACTAAATTTAACAACTGCTGATATTGAGGTTGGAAAACATGAAAGTATTATTATTGATGGGGAGATTGATAAGGTTGTAGAAATTGATCAATCACCAATTGGAAGAACTCCAAGAAGTAATCCTGCAACTTACATAAAAGTATTTGATGAAATACGTGCACTTTTTGCTCAAACAAAAGAAGCACAACTAAGAGGATACAAATCAGGAAGATTTTCTTTTAATGTTCCTGGTGGACGATGTGAAAAATGTCGCGGAGACGGAACAATAAAAATTGAAATGAATTTTTTACCAGATGTTTATGTTGAATGTGAAGAATGTAGGGGCCAGCGATATAATGAAGAAACACTTGGAATTTTATTTAAAGGAAAGAATATTGCACAAATTCTTGACATGAGTGCTGAACAAGCAGTGAAATTGTTTGATAATATTCCACAGGTTAGAAATAAGTTAAGTGTTATGAATTCTGTAGGTCTTGGATATATTAAACTTGGACAAAGTGCAACAACACTTTCTGGTGGAGAGGCACAAAGAGTAAAATTAACAAAAGAACTTTCAAAAAGAAGTACTGGAAAAACATTGTATTTGCTTGATGAACCAACTACAGGACTTCATTTCCATGATATTAAAAAATTACTTGATGTATTACAAGTTTTAGTTGATATGGGTAACACTATGGTAATAATTGAACACAATCTTGATGTAATAAAAGCAGCTGACCACATAATTGATCTTGGTCCAGATGGTGGTGAAGGTGGTGGAACAATAGTTGCTACTGGAACACCTGAAGAAATAGTAAAAGTAAAAGAAAGTCACACGGGTAGATTTTTAAAACCCGTTTTGGATAAACATTAATAATAAGCACTTTTTTTAGTGATTTATGTAAATTTAAAAAATTAATAATTTTTTTGAGATGAAAAAATGAATGAAGAAGATATTTGGAATAAAGATTACCTTAGTGATAATTCACTCCAAGCACTTAGTGTTGTTAAAAAAGCAATTGATGAACTTGATTTATTTGATGAAGAATTTAAAGATATTTTTGCAATGGATGCTGGAGTACATGAAGGTTACACTATTCTAGATCACACTAAAATGGTTCTAAGACAATTTGATAGATATTTTTCTTATAAAGAACTTCCTGACGGAGTAACTCCTGAATTTTTTAGAGTTCTTTTAACAATTCATGATCTTGGAAAACCAATTGCAATTAAACGTGGGAATAAAAAACTTCAACATGAAGAAACCGTAAAATTAATTGATCCAATTTTTAAAAAACTTGATTTTTCAAAATTTGAAAGAAATCTTGCAAAAATCATAATTGGAAGTGATCCAATAGGACCATACTTGCGATATGATAAACTTGGAAATTCTGTTAATAATATTAAAAAAATGATTAAAGAATCAGGCCTTTCAAGTGCAAATTTTTTTTCAGTGTTATTAATCTACTATATGTGTGATGCGAGTGCATACACGGTTGATGCTGGTGGAAAATCAGCTTTAGATTATGTATTTTCTTTTGATCATGAAAATAGAAAAATGGATTTTCAAACAGATTCAAAAGCAAAAATGAGTGAATTAATAGAATTAATTTTTGACTAGTGTTATTTTTATTAAATTAGTATTTTTTGAATTAAATTAGTATTTAATTACATTTCGAAGTATTTTATTATTATGATAAAACCTAGCGAAATAGACTTTTTACCAACTAGTCCTGGTTGTTACTTATTTAATGATGATAAAGGTAGTGTGCTTTATGTTGGAAAAGCAAAAAACCTAAAAAAAAGAGTAAAATCATATTTTCAAAAAACAGATCATACTCATAAAACAAAACTTTTAGTTGAACGAATAAAGAAAATTGATTTTATTATAACTCGTACTGAAAGTGAGGCTTTCCTTCTTGAAAATAATTTAATAAAACTCCATTATCCAAAATTTAATATTGATTTAAAGGATAGTAGGAGATATGCTTATCTTAGACTTACAAATGATGAATTTCCTGTGCTTGAAGTTGCAAGAATTCGAGAAAAAAAAGGAGAATATTTTGGTCCATTTACTTCAGGGATGAATCGTAAAATTGTAATGGATGTAGTTACAAGAAATTTTAAAATTTTAACAAAAAAACCTTCGCCAAAACTAGCAAAAACTATTGATAAAAAAGAATATGCTTTGCAAGTTGCAAAAGCAAGAAAAATACTTTCAGGAAATAGTGAAAAACTTGTGAATGAATTAACTCTTGAAATGCAAAAAAATTCAAGTATTGAAAATTTTGAATATGCGCTAACGTTAAGGAACCAAATTGATGCCCTTAGTACAATGAAAGAAAAACAAGTGATGGAACTAGCAAGAAGTATTGATGCAAACATAATAAATTATGGGATTTACGGAGGGGAAGTATATTTGCTTTTATTTAATGTTCGAAGTGGTGTTGTTGAAGATAAACAAGAATTTGTTTTTGATTATTTTGATGATTTTTTAGAAGAATTTTTAGCAAGAGTTTATGAAACCCAAACAATTCCTTCGCAAATAATTTTACCTTTGAAAGTTGGTGATTATTTAGAAGAATATTTATCAAAAAGAAGTGGATCAAAAGTAAAAATAATTGTTCCCAAAAGTGGAGAAAAAAAAGAATTACTTAATTTTGTTTCACAAAATATTAGTGCAACATTTTTTTCAGGAAAAGAAAGAATGGATGCCCTACAAAAAGCAATTCATTTACCAAAATTACCTGCGTTAATTGAATGTTTTGATATATCTCATTTGAGTGGAACAAATA
Source organism: uncultured archaeon (assembly GCA_964630715.1). GTDB lineage: Archaea > Iainarchaeota > Iainarchaeia > Iainarchaeales > JAAZKV01 > JABIDZ01. The sequence goes on along the minus strand of CAZVWD010000028.1, from coordinate 5,472 downwards.
CTGTTGCTTCAATGGTTACTTTTGAAAATGGTTTTGCAAAAAAATCACTTTATAGAAAATTTAAGATTCGTGAAAACGCTAATGGTGATGATTTAGTTGCAATGAAAGAAGCTATTAGTAGACGATATGGTGGAAGTCTTTCAAAGAAAATGAAATTTCCTGATTTAATTGTAATTGATGGTGGAAAAACACAACTTGGAGTTGCACTTGAAGTTTTAAAAGATTTAAATTTAACAATTCCCCTAATTTCTCTTGCAAAAGAATTTGAAGAAATACATGTCCCATATTCAAGAATTGCTTTTAGACTTGATAAAAACAACAAAGGTTTACAAATGTTAATTAACATTCGTGATGAAGCACACAGATTTGCAAATTACTATCGAAAAACACTAAAAAGTAGAGAATTTAAGTAGTTTTAATTTGTTTAGAAATAAGTATAAAGCTTACTTTTAAGGTATTATTTATGAAAAAGTATAAGTTTGAGCAACGTGAGCAATTCAAGCTCAAAGCTGATTTTGTTCCTGCTGGTGACCAGCCAAAAGCTATTAGTGAATTAGTTGATGGTATAAAACGAGGAGTGAATCCACAAACACTTCTTGGTGTAACTGGGTCTGGGAAAACATTTTCTATCGCGTGCGTTATCCAAGAAATTCAAAAACCAACCCTTGTAATAGTTCATAACAAAACTCTTGCAGCACAACTTTACAATGAATTTAAAGCTTTTTTTCCAGAAAACCGAGTGGAATATTTTGTTTCATTTTATGATTATTACCAACCTGAAAGTTATATTCCAGCAAATGACCAGTATATAGAAAAAGATTCACAAATAAATGAATACATTGAAAGAATGAGATTATCGGCAACAGCATCTCTTATGAGTAGAAATGATGTTATAATTGTTGCGAGTGTTTCTTGTATTTATGGATTGGGAAACCCTGACAATTTCACAGGGCTTGGTTTTGAAATAGAAGTTGGCCAAAAAATAAATAGAAAAGAATTCATGATGCAACTTCTTAATGCACAATATGAACGAAATGACATAGAACTTTTAAGTGGAAGATATCGAGTAAAAGGAGACACTATTGATTTAGTTCCTGGTTATGATAAAAATATTATTAGAATAGAATTTTTTGGAGATGTTGTTGAAAGAATGTTTTTAATTGATAAAGGGAGTGGAGAAAAAATTGAAGAATTAAATCATTATTTTTTATTTCCAGCAAGACACTTTGTTGTGCCTGAAGAAAAAACTCTTGCAACAATAGAGCTAATAAAAAAAGAACTTAAAGAAAGATTACCTGTTCTTGGGACAATAGAAGCACATCGTCTTAAACAAAGAACTAATTATGATTTAGAATTACTCCAAAATTTTGGTTTTTGTAAAGGGATTGAAAATTATTCAAGACACTTTGATGGAAGACGCGAAGGAGAACCTCCATTTTGTTTACTTGATTATTTTAAAAATAATTTTTTAATGGTTATTGATGAATCTCATCAAACAATTCCACAATTTAATGGAATGTATAATGGGGACAGACAAAGAAAACAAACTCTTGTCGATTATGGTTTTCGTTTACCTAGTGCTCTTGATAATCGTCCGCTAAAATTTGATGAATTTGAAAAATACTTGAAAAAAGAAAATGTTATTTTTGTAAGTGCAACTCCGGATAAATATGAAAGGAAACATTCAAAAAAAATAGTTGAACAAATAATTAGACCAACTGGACTGGTTGACCCGGAAATAGAAATTCATAAAATTGATGGGCAAATGTTGCATGTTCTTGAAGAAATAAAAAAAGTTACAAAACGTGGAGAAAGAGTTTTGGTTACAACCCTTACAAAAAAATTAGCCGAAGAAGTAAGTGATTTTTTTGCTTCAAAAAACATAAAATCAAGATATTTACATTCTGAAATAAAAACTCTTGAACGAACAGAACTTATAAGACAACTTCGTGAAGGAAAATTTGATGTTTTGGTTGGAATTAATTTACTTCGTGAAGGAATTGATTTACCTGAAGTTGGGTTAGTTGCTATCTTTGATGCTGACAAAGAAGGGTTTTTACGTGACCAAAAAAGTTTAATTCAAATTATTGGAAGGGCTGCGAGAAATTCTGCTTCAAAAGTAATTCTTTATGCTGATAAAGAAACACGATCAATGAAAGGTGCGATTGATGAAACAAATAGACGACGAACAATACAAATTGCTTATAATAAAAAACATAATATTACGCCTACAACAATAATTAAACCAATTGAAGAACAAAAAATAATTATGCAAGATACAAAGCATATACCTATTGCAGAAAAGAAAAGAATGGTTCCGCAACTTGAACTGGAAATGAAAAATGCTGCTGAACGACTTGACTTTGAACTTGCAATACAACTTCGTGATAAACTAGCATTAATAAAACAAGATTTAAGTAAACAAAAATAAAAAATTTAATTAATTTTTTTTATCTTTGTTAATGTATTTTCTAAAAAATTATTTTTTTTAATAGAGATTTTTTTTTTAACAACTATATCTTTTAAGCCAATCAAGTATTTCTTGGTCTAAATTAATTTGGAGATGATATGTTTGTTCTGCCCAATCAATTGCAATTAAATTACTTCTAATTGCGTCAAGTGCATTTTCTTTTGCTGAAAAACTTTTTGAACAAGCCATGTCAATTACAAGTCTTTTTTGTGGTGTTGAAATGTCTTTTTCAAAACGAGCTTTTAGGTAATCTGCAATTTGGTTTTTTGGAATTAAACATATTTGTGGAACATTTTTGTTTAATGATGCTACACTAACTCCTTTTTTATTAGCCCAGTCAGTTAAAAAATCTCCTTGTGTGCTTCCCATTGCTTTTTCTTCATGAAGTGATCTAAAAAACATTGGAATTCTTCCTTGTTTATAAAAATTAGCAAATCTGCCTGGTTTTTGAAATTCATGTTTTTGGCCATTTTGTTTATTTTGTGAAGCGGTTCTTAATAATCCACTTCGAAGTGGCATCGGTTCTAGTTTTTGTTTTAGTTGCAAAGTATCATTAATCATAATAAAGTAAGCTTTAAAACATTTAAAAGACTTCACAAAAATGATATTTGGTTAAATTTATTTTTTAATTAAATATTTTTCAATTTAATTTTAAATAAGTCTTGCTTTTGCCCAATTCATTCTTTTTGTGTAAAATATTGCAACCCCACAAGTGCAAAGAATTGCTCCGGGGAATGCTAACCAAATTCCAGTTACTCCAAAAATTGGTGTTAATGTTAATGCAAATAGTATTTGGAAAACTAAAAGTAAAATTGAAAGTCCCATTGCTTTTTTTGTTGCACCTGCTCCTCTAATTGAACCAATCATTACAGTCATTATTCCAAGAAAACCAAAACTTAGCGCCATTAATTGTATAAATGTTGAAGCGTTATTAATTACTTCAACTTCGCCAGGAACAAATACGCTAACAATAACTTCAGCAAATATGAATAACAAAATTCCAAGAATTGTTAGTCCACTAAAAGAAATTGCGCTTGTTTGTTTTAATATTTTTCCAACAAATTCACTTTTGTTCGCACCAATATATTGTCCCACAATTGTTGATACTGCAATTGAAACACTAAGTGCAGGCATAAAAACAAAACTAAAAACTCGCAGACCCAAAGTAAGACTTGCAAGAATTATTGTTCCATATGTTGCTGCTATAATTGTTAAAACAAGCATTCCAATTGAATGAGAAAAAAACTCTATTGATGCAGGCCAACCAATTAAAAATAATCTCTTGAAAGTTTTAAAATCTGGTTTTAAACAATTTTTCTTAATGTGAATTCCACTCTTACCTTTGAATAAAATAAATAATCCAATTAACATTGATATTCCTGTTGTGATAAATGTTGCCCATGCGGCTCCTGCTACTCCGCTTGCTGGAATAATTCCATAACCAAAAATAAATAATGGGTCAAGTAAAAAATTAATTATTACAGTTACAAGAACTATTATTAATGGAATTCTTACTTCTCCAGCTCCACGAAGAAGTGAAGCAAATGCTGAGTAAACAAAAGTAAATAATGTTGTTAAAAATGAAATAAATAAATAACTAGTTGCTAAGGGAACTACTGCTTTTTCAACACCCATTAGTAAAATAAGTGGCGGAGTTAAAAATACTCCAATAATGGTAAATATTAATCCTAACAAAAACATTCCTATCATTGTTTGTGTTGAAATAAAGTCAATATTTGCTTGGTCTTTTTTTCCTTTGTATTGTGCAACTAAAATGCTTCCTGCCATTCCAATTCCGCTACCCACAGCAACTATCAAAAAAACAATTGGAAAACTTATTCCTACTGCAGCAACTGCTTCTTTTCCAAGTTGGCCTACCCAAAAAGTGTCTGTTATTTGGTATGTTGTTTGGAGTAAATTTGTAATCATTATGGGTATTGCAAGCATGATAATTGCTTTTAAAATTGGCATTTGGGTTAAATCTCTTTTTCTATTATTCATTATATTAACTAAATTTGTAGAGGTTTAAATAGTTGATTGTTTTGTGTTTTTTTGTTTTGTTATTTTTTTAAATAATATTGCCTTTTATTTTCTTCAAATTTTTCAATTGCATATCTTAGCATTGTTCTTGGAATTTTTGAATAATTTGTGTCTAAAAAGTCACATAATACTTTTTCATCACGTTTTCCAATTTCACGAAGCATCCAACCTGTTGCTTTGTGCATTAAATCGTGTTTTTCATTAAGGTAGAGTTTTGCTAGTTTTAATGTGTCATCAAATTCATTGTTTTTTATAAATGTAAATGTTGCAATTATTGCAATTCTTTTTTCCCATAAATAATCAAATCCATTTTTTCCTTTTTTATCAGACACGGCTAATTTATACATAATTTTTCTTTTGTGTTTTTTATCAAGTAAGTATTGTCCAACAATTTTTGGTGCGCTAAGATCAACAAAATCCCAATTATTAAATTTTGTGGCATTTTTTATATAAAATTCATAAATTTCTTTTTGTTTTTTTTCATTTTTGGCTTTGATAGCAATTTCAAATTGAGTTACTAAATTAAGAGTTGCGACCATTCGTTCTTCATGAATTTCACTATTTAAAAGTTCTAAATTTTCTTTTAAAGTTAAATTAGGATATGTTTTTGCAATAGTTCTAATTGTTGGAATTTGCACTCCAATAAATTTATCTCCTTCTCCATAGCCACCCTTATTTGTTTTGAAAAAGTTTTGTAATATCTTTGCTTTGTTTTTGTTTGCGTGTTTATTTAATTCTTTTTTAATTTCTTTTGTTTTGTTTGTTTCTTTTGTTTTTTTTGTTTCTTTTTTTTTGTTTTTTTCTTTTGTTTTGTTTGTTTTAGTACTTTCTTCTAAATGCATAATAAATTTAAAAACCAAAACATTTTATTACTGGTTTGTTCTTATTTAATCATGGGCGTTTATGGTGTTAAATCAAAAAAGAATCCTTTTGGGATGCTTTTTGTTTGGATAATACTCTTT
>CAZVWD010000027.1:0-8690 GCA_964630715.1 uncultured archaeon | reverse complement strand
AAATTTTATTCAAATAAAAACTTTAAACCTGCAATAATAAATAAAAAAAGAATTGTTTTTATAAAATCCGAAATTGGAGGTGCTAGTTGTGGAGCCAGTGTTGAAGAATTAATTGGAAGTGGAGCTCGCGAAATTATATTTGTTGGATCATGCGGAACACTTCAAAACTTACCAATTGGATCAATTATTATTCCAACAAAAGCAATTCGCGATGAAGGTACAAGTTATCATTATGCAAAACCTAGCAAGTATTCTTACGCAGATAAAAAATTAACACAAAAATTAGGACAGTTTTGTAAAGAAAAAAATATTGATTTTAAAAAAGGAACAACTTGGACAACTGATGCACCTTATCGTGAAACAATAAAAAAAGTAAAAAGATATGTTAAAGAAAATGTTTTGGGTGTTGAAATGGAAGCTGCAAGTTTATTTGCAATTGCAAAATACAGAAAAATACCAATAGCAGGAATTTTTTGGGTTTCTGACCAACTTTTAAAAGAATGGAAACCAGCATTTACTTCTAATGAATATAAAGATGGTGCAAAAATTGCATTTGAAATAATTGACAATATTTTAACTAAATAAAAATAAGCCAATAACTTACCTAATCTGTACAAATTATTACATTAAACAATCAATATTACTTATTAACAAAAACAGTAGCAGATATAATGGTGTTGATATGGATTATGACATAGATATTATCATAGAACTAAATAGTTTGTTTGATGAAGAAATGGTAGAATCTTCACTGTCCAGCTAATTTTAGCCAAATTTAAAAATAACTCAGTAATTTTGGCATTTTAAAATGTTTTGTTAAATATATTGAATATGGAGGTTATGATATGATAGACGCAAAATACATTAGAGAAAACTTTGAGGAAGTAAAAGAAAATTTGAAAAAAAGAAAGGATGATGAAATAATCTCTCGACTTGATGAATGGAAAGAAAAAGATATAGAATGGAGAAAACTTAAATTTGACCTTGAAGAATTAAAAAAAGCAAGAAATGAAATTACAGATAAAATTAAACAAGCAAAAATGAAAGGCGAAAATGCTGATGATTTACTTACACAAGCAAAAGAAATCCCACAAAAAATAAAAGACACTGAACCAAAAGTACGTGAAATTGAAGACCAATTAAAAACCATTCAAATGCGAATTCCAAATTTATTACATGAAAGCGTACCTTATGGAGAAAGTGATGAAAACAATGTTGAACACAAAAAAGTTGGCATAACAAAAGTAAATAAAGAATTAAAACACCATGCACAACTTGCTACTGACCTTGGACTTGCTGAATTTGATCGCGCAGTAAAAATTTCAGGAGCTGGATTTTTTTATCTAAAAGGAGATCTTGCAATACTTGACTTAGCGCTACAAAGACTTGCACTTGATATGTTAATTGATAAAGGTTTTACTCCTATTCAACCACCTTTAATGATGAATCGTAAAGCATATGAAGGCGTAACTGACCTTGGAGATTTTGAAAATGTAATGTACAAAATCGAAGGTGAAGATCTTTATATGATTGCAACAAGTGAACACCCAATGGTATCAATGTACATGGACGAAATCTTTGAAGAAAGTGACTTAAACGAACCAATTAAATTTGCTGGAATGAGCCCTTGCTTTAGAAGAGAAATTGGAAAACATGGACTTGACGAAAGAGGATTTTTTAGAGTGCACCAATTTAACAAAATTGAACAAGTAATTATTTGTAAACCTCAAGATTCATGGGAAATTTTTGAACAAATAAGCAAAAATCAACAAGAATTTTTTGACGTGCTAAAAATTCCTTACCGAATTGTAAATGTGTGTACTGGCGACATTGGAATTGTAGCTGCAAAGAAGTACGATCTTGAAGCATGGAGTCCACGTGAAGGAAAATATATTGAACTTGGATCATGCAGTAATTGTACAGCATATCAAGCAGTAAGACTTAATATTAAATATAGAAAAGCTAATGGTGAAAAAGAATTTGTTCATACATTAAATAACACAATGATTCCAACAACAAGAATGCTAAGGATAATAATTGAAACTTACCAAACAAAAGAAGGAACAATAAAAATACCACAAGCACTTCAAAAATACATGAATGGAAAAACTGAAATAAAGTTAAACAAATAAATAATTAAAATCAACAAAACAAATAATTAAATTAGTGAAAAAAATAATTAGAAAAATTAGTTATAAAAGAGAATGATTAATCATCAAAAATTAATTGTTCTCTTACAATATTTTTTTCAAGATCAAACTCATTTTTTGGTTTTATCACAAATTTACAAGATTTATCATTTAATGCAAAACATTCTGCTTCAACACAATCAACGTCTTGTTTGAAAATATCTGAAAACACCCCTGCAAAAATTCCTCTTAAAATAGTATCTGCATGAAAATCTACTTTCCCTTTTAATTCATTTGCAAAAGGAGAATTGTCAACTATAATAATTGCCCTTTTTGCTGCTTCATCAAAATCAATCATTTCAATCAAACCAAATCCAGACGCTGTAAAAAAAGTTTTTAAAAAATCAAGTTCTTTTTGTTCTCCAACACCCATCCCATCAAAACGAGGCATAAAATTTTTTTGAACACTTTCCTTAAACAAAGAATATAATTCTTTATGATGACTTATATTTTTTTTGCACAAAGAGAAATTAGTAAATCAATAGGCATTACTAAAAAAGGAATATTTACTAAATAAAAATTATTATGCAAATATTTTAGAGTATTTGTAAAAATATATTTATCAAAAAATTTATTCAACATTTTTATTCCTCATGTGTTTTAATATTGTTAAATATTCATTTTTTTCGCTTTTTAGAATTTCATGAATAACTCTGTATTTTTCAACAATTATTGGCCAAACAATAATCGCATTTCCTGCCTTTTTACTAATTATTAATTTTCTTTCAACCAGTTTTTTCAAGTAATATGCATATTTTGTACTCACTCTTTTCTTTTCTTCCCTTGTGCTAACATTTTCATTAAAGTTTTGTGCAATCTCAAGCGGAGTTGTTGGCCAATTTTCAAGAACAAACTCAAATATTTCTCTTTCAAGATTATTTAAACCTGTTAACACTGGCATGTCAGAATACTCTTCAATCATAATGCTTTAATTAGAACTATATACCTATTTAATAGTTTGCTTACTGATATCACAGAAAAGCTAATTATCCTTTAAATATTTTATTTCGATGATAATCCAAATATCTTTCTCTACCTTTAACAGGCAAAAGAAAAAAAGTCTTTTTATTAACTAAATTTAATTTACTACAAGTCATTTTTGAAAGCCAATTAGAAACCAACATTTCTTTATTATCACTAAATGTAATAAACCCCCTATCAAACAAGAAGTCATAAGTTGGAGTTAACATAAAACCATTTTTAGGATCAATTTTTTCATGAATCTCCGATTTAGCCCATGGTTTTATATGTGAAGCAATTAATAACCTATCATCTGAAACCAAAGTTACTGGACAAAAAGGACATTCATTAAGCAGGTTTTCACGATATTTTCCTTGGCCAATTCTTGCCCGAACTAAAATTTCCTTATCACATTTGTCCAAAGTCGAATTGTTATTTATTTTTGTTTCCTCATTAATTATAACTGATTGAGGAATTTCATTTCCAAAATAATCTACAAATAACCTCCAATAATAAATTATTTCTCCATCAAAAGATTTAATTTTTAATGTTGATAAATAAGTAATATAAGGTAAAGAAATTTTTCTTAAAAAAGTATAAATTAAGTTAGTAGATTTAATATAAACTCTTGGTGGCAAGATTTGATTTTGCCGCGAGATATAAAACTCGAAAACGTCAGACTCAAAATTGTTAATTTCAATTAAATAATCATCCCATTCACTAGATAATTTTGCTTTATTTTTATACGGTTGTTGAGGATTTTTATACTCAGTTTTAACATCATTTAAATACTTTATTAAATCCGATTTAAGGATAATACATTTCCTAGAAAAATCATCAAAAAATTTAAATAATTCAACACTCTCATTTCCAACATAAAATTTTGCTTCACCATGCGCACTTCCAATTTTATTATGTAAAACCCAACAATCAGGAACAGTCATCTTTTCTTTAGCATCAATTATTTCAAATTCAGCTTGACCAATTTTAATTTTTCTAACCATTATTTGACCCCAATAGAATTTAATAAATTTATTAAAACATCAACAACAATAGCATTTCCTGCCTGTTTATACGCTTGCGTATCACTTACCACAATTTTAAATCTATCATCAAACCCCATTAATCGAAAACACTCCCTAGGAGTCAATTTTCTTAATTTAGATCCACGAGTCACATAATTATCCACACCAGCACGATGCATTTTGGCCATTGTTGCCAATAGAGGCCTAGCAACAGATAAATCAGTTTCAGGTTTTGTATAAAAACTTTTTGTGCCACTAGATAAAACATACTTTTCAACTTTTTCAGATAAAAAATATTTTTTATCAACCTGACCATTAAGTTTAGACATAATAAAATCACCATGCCAATTAAACTGTTGATTTTTTTTCTGACACAGCGCAACATCCCCATTAATTTGAGTATATCTTTTTTTAATATTTTTCTCTTTTGTTACGAAAGCCACCCCTTTTTCACCCAAAAAGTATTTTGAATCAGGATTATCTTCCAAAAAATCAGACATGCTTAAATTAAGAGATTGTTTTGAAGGAAATTCAAACCCTTCAACAGGTTTTTTAAATCCAACAACAAACAATCTTTCCCTATTTTGAGGCACCCCATAATTCCTTGCATTTAATACTTGATAATAAAAATCATAATTCAATTTATCAAATTCTTTTTTTATATGCCCCCAAGTTTTACCATCATTATGACTTAAAACACCCTTTACATTCTCCCAAATAAAAACTGTGGGTTGTATTTCATTAACTAATCGTGAAAACTCATAAATTAACAAACCCCTTTCATCACCAAGCCCTTTTCTTTTACCAACCATAGAAAAAGATTGACAAGGACTTCCCCCAACAAACAAATCTACTTTCCCAACATATTTATTACCATCAACACAAGATATATCATCAATCCATTGATCTTCAGAAATATCATAATTGGCAAAATAACTTTCTTTTGCAAACTTATCAATATCACAAGCAAAAACTAATTTAGTTGGCACATCCATCCTTTGTAAAGCATGCTCAATTGCACCGATACCTGAAAATACAGTAGCAAGTTTAATACCTTTCTTTTTAGAAAATAACGGTTTCATTTTCAATTTAACTAACTTTGATTTTTTTAAATCTTCTTTTTTTAAAAGTTTTTTCATTAAATACCAACCACAATAAGATTTAGAATTTTATGTTTTTATATCTTTGCATAGTTCCATGCCACAGAAGTAACATAAAAACACTAACAACTTATACATAAGTGATTTTAAAATACTCCAAAAAAAGCACCAAATATTACTAAACTAGACCACATATTCACAAAATAAAGCAAAACTGTCCTAAAAACAGTGAGTTTTTTAAAGGTTAAAAGCCATAGTTTATTATGAAATATTTAGTAGATATGCACACTCACTTCAATGAGAAAAAATTAAAAAAATCTGACTGGTGGAGCAGTGTTCTTGAAAAAAAATTATGTGCTGTAGCAATTACTGAACATGCAAATTATAATCCTGGACTTGCATACAAAAGATTACTAACCAAAAAACCAAAAAATGTTTTATTAATTCCCGGAATGGAAGCAAATACAAACGCAGGGCACTTGTTAATTTATGGAAAAGACGAAAGTTTATACCAAATTAAAAAACTACAAGAATTCAATATAGATATTGAAAAAGCATTACAACTTGTAACCAGAAATAATTTAATAGCAAGTTTTTCACACCCGTTTGGATACAAATATGATTCAACTTGCGAAATTATTGGTGAGAAAAAAACAAAAGAATTATTAAAAAAATATGGAGTTGGAGTGGAATATTACAATGGAATGCTTGGAAGCGCAAATAACTTTATTTTTGGTACACAATGGGTAAAAAAATTGTACAATTTTTTTGATTTTATGTCAAAAAGTAAACCAGGCAGAATTTTAAAAATAAAAAATAAAAGTACAAAAATAAAAAATCAACTTGATGAAGTTAGCAAAGAAACTTTTGCAAGAGTTAGAAAAGGAATTGAATTTTCACAAAACGCAAATTTTATTACTGTAGGGAGTGATGCGCATTATCCAAGAGTTATTGGGTCCGCCATAGTTGAATTAAAAAGAAAACCAAAAAATAATTCTGATTTTTTAAAAATGATAAAAAATAAACAAATTATTTGGGCAGGCCCAAATATATACGCAAAAGAACCAGTTGATAATGTTACAAAAAAAGAATTATTTGAAGGATTAAAATATGCTACAACAAATAAATTAAAGAAAAAAATAAAAAGGAAAAAAAAGAATCCAACTAGTAAAACTAAACTTAAAAAAACAAAAGAAAAATTAATTAAAATAAAAAACAAATTAAGGAGGAATAAAAAATGAAATATGCAATTGACCAAGACACAAACATTTCAAAAATACCAAGGGACACTAGTGAAATACACTTAGTAAGACCAATAAAAAAAGAAAACCTTGACGAACTACTAAATACCAAACACATTACTACAATTACTTTATCAGAATCGTGTCTTAAAAGAGTCCCAAAAAAAGCCACTCAAAAAATCAAAGAAAAAGGAATCGACTTAATTATTGAAAAAAAAAGAGGAAGACCTCTTGAAATGAGCCTTGAACAAATGCTTGAAATAATAGAACTTCGGAAAGATTATCAAAGTATTCGAGAAATAGAAAAATTGACTTCTGTCCCAAAATCAACAATCCATTATTTGTTAAAATATGCAAATAGAAGTAAAATAAAAAAAGGAAAAACTATACTTTACTTGAAGTGATGTAATGTTTCCAAGTTATAAAAAAAACCTTGAAAACAATATTAAAAACATAACTATTGTTGTAACCCTACGAAACTTTATTTTATTTACAGCAGTAATAATTCCATTTTTTCAATCATTAGGCCTCAATTTCTTTCAAATAATGCTTGTAGAAACCGCATTCGCAATAACAGTGCTGATTATGGAAGTTCCTTCAGGTTATTTAGCAGATAAATTCGGCCGAAAGAAAATAATTATTGCAGGCACTTTTTTTAGTTTTGTCGGAATGCTAAATTATTCTTTTGCAACAACTTTTGAATTATTTATAATCTCTGAAATATTAATTGGGCTTGGATGTAGTTTTATTTCAGGCGCTGATTCTGCATTACTTTATGATAGTTTAATTGAATTAAAAAAAGAAGATGAATACAAAAAAATTGAAGGTAGAAGGGAAGCTCTTCGAACCACCTCCATTGGACTTGCAGCACTTCTTAGTGGATTTTTCGCAATGTTTTCATTTAGATATAATTTTTATATAACAACAATCGCGGCATTTGCATCATTTTTATTCGCGTTAAAATTAACTGAAACTAAAACTTGTTGTTCTACAAGCAGTACAATTAAAGTTAAATTTTCTACAGTCCTAAAAGAAACAATTAAACATAAAGAATTAATGCTAATGATTATTTTTTCAGCAATAATATTTGGTTTTTCAACCGCACACTATTTTATGTCCCAACAATTCCTAGTTCTTATTAACACCCCCTTAATTTTAATTGGAATAATATTTGCAACTGCAAACTTTGCAGTAGCATATCTATCTCTAATCGCACACAAAATTGAGGCAAAGATAGGCTTGATTAAATCAATGCTACTTGCATCATTTTTTGTTGCAATTAGCTTTTTTATCCTCGGAGCAGTGCCTACATTAGTGGGAATTATAGGTGTTTATACTTATCAATTTGCTAGAGGAATTAGAACCCCTATTGTTAAAGACTTCATAAACAAAAGAACTGTATCAAGTATACGAGCAACAATCCTTTCTCTTGATGGTTTTATTGGAAGAGGTTTATTTGTGCTAGTCGCACCAATAATTGGTTATTTTACAACAATAATTGGTTTTGAAAAAGCATCAATATTGTTTTCAATAGTTGTAATAATCGGATTATTAGCAATAGTCATTTTGTTAAAACAAAAACTTGACCTAGAAAGAAATAATCCTAGCAAAAGCTGACTAACTTATTTGAATTTTTTACGTTGTAATTTTTTTTCAAGAATAATAAATATCTCCCCTAAAACAAGTTTTTCTTTTTGTTTACCTTTCCATTGAGCAGCACCAGAGTGCCCACCAACTTCCCCACCAATTTTTTTGTTTAGTGGAATTAACAAATCATTCATTAAATTAAAATTATATTTTTCTTTAAATCCTGTTTCTGCTCTTGCTGATAAATGACTTAAACCATTTTTTTCTTTCCCAATTACTATTGAAATATGTGCTCCAAATTCTAAAAGTTTTGTTGCTGCTCCACCTTGATAAAAATCTAAATTACTAGTCATTATTTCAACATGATTTATTTTTGTTAACTTTGCTCGTTGAATAGCTTTTAGAAAAGCGATTTTTTCACTTTCAGGAATTTTGTTTTTTGCAATCTCAAATAACTCAAAATAACTTTTATTTGAATTGTTCAAACATTTAGAAAATGCTTCAAAGAAATATTTATCCCCAACCAAAAATCTCCCCGTGTCTTCAAGCATCCCAAGACACGCATAAGCATTCATTTTTTTATTAAAA
>CAZVWD010000026.1:0-8779 GCA_964630715.1 uncultured archaeon | reverse complement strand
ACCTTCATAACCAATAGTAAACTTACCAGCCTGTTTTATATTTTTATGTTCTACCAGTTTACTTTTTTCAGTATACTCCGGGTATTTAGCATAAACAAAACTAATTATTTCAGAATTATTAGCAAATTGTTTTGTAAAATTAATTACTTGTGCAAGTATTTGATCATCAGCATTCATTTTTTCTTTACCATTTTTAGTTATTTCCCTTTCATCACTACTAATTAAATTTTGAGTTTTTAAATAATCTAAATCCCAAAAAGCTGTTTGTGAAAATGGCCCAAAACTATAAGGATAAAAATCATACCCAAAATCAGGAAATTCTTGTTTTAAAAGAAATAAAGTTTTCATTAAATATGTTCTTGAAGCAATACCATTTTCATTTAATTGGTTAATTATACTTAACAAACATTTTTGACGATTATACAACATATAATTAAGAAAGTTTTTTGCCATATATAACTTTTTCTAAAGGATATTTTTAAACATTCTTAGGGTTCCATGCCGGTGAAACCTCCCCATTTCCCTTTTGCCTCTCGCTCATTAGAGCGAGTAAAATCGAAAATTTGTTTTTTGTAAAATATAGACGTGCATGATTTAGACAGAGACAAAGACGGAGTGGCGTGCGAGAGTTAAATTCAATAAAAACCTTTTTATAATATATTGCACTAATAATTCATTAGTATAATACAATTATCTTGGATTTGATATATATGGCTAAACCAATCAGAGCAACCCCAACATTAACAGGGGCAGACGCAATTAATTTCTTAAATAGAATGAAAAAAACTGAAAATTCAGCACCAACCCAAGCTGACAAAAAAATGATTAATTTAATAAAAGAAAACGAAAAATACTTTTCTAAACTATTTTTTAATTGAATTTAAAATAACAAATAAATCCCTATAAAGAGGAATATACGCTGTTTTCTTTCGCTCTTTTGTTGTAACAAACCCAAGTTTTTTATAAAAATGAATTGGTTTCTTAGAATCAGGAATTGACGAATCGTTTTTTGATTCCAAAGTTAAAAACCTACACCCTGAAAAATTATTTAACTGTTTAACAATTTCAATTGCAAACCAAATCATCAATGTACCTAAACCATTTTTAAAATAATTATTATCAACAGCCATTCGCCCAATTTTCAAAGCAGGTAAAGCACGATATGAAATCCCAATCTTTTTCATTTCTTCTTTCTTTTGACCAGACAAATGAATAGAATCACAACTAATGGTAATATACCCTGCAATTTTTTTAGATTGTTTTAAAATCCACAAATAAGTAATATTAACTTTTTGTTCTTGTTGAAGTAAAGCATCATCTCTTAAAAATTCATTTAAATCAGTAATATTACAATCAAAATTAAAATTATTTAAGTCTTTTTTTGAAAGCTTTTTTATTTCAAAATCACTAATCAAAAACTTTAAAGCCATACAAAAATAATAAAAGAAATTGATAAAAACACAATCGTTTCATCGGACAATCAACGAAATCTAAATTAACCTTATATTGACTTAAAAATCTTAATCCATAATGAAAATCCTAGATCTTGTAGAAGAAGGCCTTGTTTTAGAACTAAAATCCACGCCAAGCAAATGTTCTTACAACAAAAACAACTGCACAGACTTTAACTCGCAACAACAAGAACAACAATCCTTCGAACAATGCAAACTAATATATTAGTTAGATTGTATAGTATCTAGTATGATTCGGCATTCGGGGCAATTTGTAAAAGGAACAAAAAGACAAAAAGAATCAGCTAGGCAAGGCGGTAAAGCTGTTTGGGAAAATATGACTCCCGAACTAAGAAGTGCTTTTGCTAGTAAAAAGAATTTTGAACGCTGGGCAAAGTTAACTCCAAAAGAAAGACGTGAGAGATCACAACATTTAGAAAAAATGTGGGACGGCACTACCCCTGAACAAAGATCAAAAATGATTACTGCACGTGTAAAAAAAATCTCTCCAGAAAAAAGAAGTAAACGAATAGCTGCAGGCTGGGCAAATTCAACTCCCCAACAAAGAATGCTACGTAGTATTCGATCACGTGTAAAAAAAATGGAAAATGGATTAGCTCGTTTAAGAAAAAGAATTGCTGATATAAAAGAAGAAATTAGAGTTGCTCGCATACAAGAAAAATCTGATAAACAATTAATAAAAAAACATAATTCAATGGTTGTAGAAGCGATTAAAAGAGAACACCGACTTAAAGAAGCGCTTTTAGAAAAAACACATATGGAAAATGATAATAAAAAACCACAATAAAAATAACTCTTTGAAAGAATTTAATCCCTTGCCTCTCGCCAACAGGCGAGTAAAATCGAAACTTTATTTTTTGTAAAATATAGACGTGTATGATTTAGACAGAGATAACGATGGAAAGGCGTGCGAGTGAATTAACTTATTTACTATTATCTAAATAATTAAACTAAGTCAATCGTCTAAATCACCAGTTTGAATTACTAATCCGAAAGGTTTAAATAAAATTCTTAACACAATATAATTGTGCCAACTGCTAGGGAATTCACATGGTTCAAACCCATGGGGGTAAACTAGGGCTGCAGTACTCACGTAGTATTCATTGGCACTAATTTTTATTTTTTTAACAAAAACTTTTCAAAATCATTTAAATTAATTTTAACATATACTTTGAGTTGATTTTTAGTATCATTCCTCATCATGTAAGAATATCTATGCGCATTGGATTGATTACTTAATTGAGTAAAATGATAAGTTACTTCTTTACCAAGCAATTTAACTAAAAAGTAATCTAAATTTGATTTAACATCATTTTCTCTCCCACTAAAATCTTTACAAATATTCAAATTAATTTGATTAACACTCAAAGTTTTTATTAAATAATAAATTACTATTGAATATAATCTTAATTTAAAAGTCGCTTTTTGTTTTTGTGAAGTTTTGTATTTATACAAATTTTGACCTAATTTCGAGCTCAATATTTTAATTAATTCAGAACTAAATTTAAATCCTAAAATACGCCCATCATTGTTCGCAACACAAATTGAATAATTTGAGTTTAAAATGTCATCCCCACTTACATCAATATCAAAGTCCATACCATATTTAACATAATTAATATTTTAAATTCAAGCATTGACTTCACATGACTCACATCTTCCCTCTCGCCCAACAGGCGAGTATAATCGAAACTTTGTTTTATGGAAAGTATAGGCGTGCACGACTTAGACAGGATTGAAAAAATTTATTTTTTTAATTGTACAATCTTTTCTTCAAGTTTACTATAAAGAATGTTCTTTTTTTCTTTTGTTAAAGAAAATAACTTCTTTTCAATTAAATCATTCCCAAGAGTAAAAATATAATTTGTTTTTATTACTGAATCTTTTATTGCACCTTCTTTTTGTGTTAACAAAATCCCTTTCATTTTAAGATTACTTGTTATTCCTGCAACAACAACATTACCAAGTTCTTCAAACAAAACAACTGCAGGTCTTTTTTTGATACCATTACTATCAGCAAATTGAATATTAGCTAAAACTACTTCTCCGCAAGTAAAAACCATTGTTTTTCACCTATGCTTTTTCCCAAATTTCATCGTCCTTATTATCCCAAAGTTCTTTCATTTTTCTTTGTTGAACATTATGCAAAAATTCATCATATTGATTAGTTCTTTTTGCTTGTTTAAACGATGAAATCATTTCAGAGATAATTTCAGCATAGCTTTGCCTAGGATATTTTTTTACATCTTTAAGTTCTAAAACGACTTCTTTTGGTAACTGAATTGTTGTAACTTCAACCATATAACCACCATATAACTAGTATATAATAAACAATATAAACCTTTCTAAGGTTCCATGCCGGTGAAAAAAAATTAATCCTTTTGCTTCTCACCAATCAGGCGAGTAAAATCTAGAATTTGTTTTAGGGAAAAACAGCGAGTGCACGACTTAGACCAAGACAAACCCGGAATGGCGTGCGAGTGAATGTTATTTGTTTTCAAGTTTTTTTAACATTTTTTCATAACATTTTTTTATTAATTTAATTAAAGGTAATAAATTTTTGTCTATTCTTGCTTTTTCAAGAGCAGTATAATATGCTTGTCTTTGTTCAAAAAAAATAATTAACGGAGGAAAACCTTTTTCTTGTAACATTAAGTTTAGAAGTAATCTTCCGCTTCTTCCGTTTCCATCAACAAAAGGATGTATTTCTTCAAACATTGCATGAAAATATGTACTAACAACAACTGGATTGTGCTTATTAAAGTTTGAATTAAACCATTTTACTAAAGCAGTTAGTTTTCTTGGAACTGAGTAAAAAGGCGAGGCAACATGTGTTCCAACACGAACATTAACGTTTCTAAGTTCCCCAATCCCATTTTGTCTTGTTTCTTTTACAACAATTCTTTGTAATTCACATAAAAACTTTGTATCAAGTTTTTTTCTTTTATTATGTATAATAAAGTCATATGCTTCTTTGTGATTCTTTGCTTCTTGAACATGAACAAGAGGTTTTCCTTTTGGAGAAATTCCTTCAAACAAAATTTGGTTTGTTTCATCAAGTGTTAAAGTCGAACCTTCTATTGCATTTGAGTCATAAGTAAATTCAGAGACAAATAATTCATAGAAACTATCTTTATCAAAATTAGCAATTTGTTTATTTAATTTATCTTTTATTTTTTCAAATTCAGTTATGTCTTTTTTACTTAAAACTGTTTCAAAATCAATTTCTCCAAGCTCAATCATTGCATCTTTCTTTAACTTTTCAATTTGAATTGTATTCAAGTCAGCCCCAAGAAATATTCTTTTCTTTCTAACCTTGTCTTTATCTCGAATTGTTTTAGCTAGATAATACTTCTTCTTTTTACCTTCAATTCTTTCTTCAATATGAACCATACAATTATTAGGTGACTACATATATTTAAATATATGTTTTATGTAGTCATAAAAGTTATAATTTATTTTTAACTCCCATACCCCATTAACACTTCCCTTGAGCTCAAGAGGGCGAGTAAAATCGAAATTTTGTTTTAAAAAAAGTATAAACGTACACGACTTAGATTGCGATAATGATGGGGTTGCTTGTGAGTGAATAAGCTTGATAATATAGCTAGTATTGATCTTTATGTTCAAAAGCATGGGATCCAACATCAACAACTGTTTTTATTATTAAAAATAATACCAACATAAGCATTGGACTAATAATTAAAAGAAAAAAACCAAACATTAATGTCAAATGCATTGGAATAATTCTATAATATGGTGAAACCATTACCTTTTCAAGACTTTCTTGCTTTTTATTTCTAAACAACAAAAATGATATTCCATGACTAATAAAAAATAATAAAATACTAATTAATATTGGAAAAACAAACTCAAATAATAACGCAGACTCAGGTAAAACAACCGGATTAGTCCCAAAACTAAAAAACGCCATAAAATTCATTATAAAAAACAAATAAACTAATTGAAACAACCCATAATGAAAAACAAAAAATATTGCTGTAAAAATCTTTATTCCAAATGAAACTCTAGTTTTTTTACCATTGATCAGTATTTCCTCAGCAGAATAATTACTAAGAGTTAAAATTTTTATGAATGTGAAAAAACCAATAATTAAGCTTTGTGCCACATAAATCAAAAATACTATAAAAATATTCCAATTAAAAATTAAAGCAAAAACTAATGTCATTAAATTAGAAAAAATAAGTGCCATTACAGAAGGATCTTTTTTTACATTATTCCAATCAATTGATTTAATCTTTTGATTTAATTTTCTAAGATCTTTAATATTAGCGCCTTCACGTTCAATCATAATACAATAAAACAAAATATATATTTAAACCAAACCCTTGCCTCTCGCCAATTAGAGCGAGCACCCCATACAATTAAATTAGCCCTTCAACTTTTTTGAATAGTTCTTTTTCTTTCTTTTTTGTTAAATTTTTATAAACCTTTTTTCTAAGATCTATTGTCATTGGATATAAACAAGATTTTTGAAAATCAACGATTAAAATAATTCTATATTTTCCAATTCTTGTTTTGTATAAATTAAATCCACCAAGTTTTTGTATTTCATTAAAAGGATCTTTTTCAACCAAAAGAAGTTTTTCCTTTACTCTTTGTCTTATTTCTAACGGAAATTTCTTTACTTCGCGAATAAAGTCATCATGGAGAATTAATCTCATCTAAATACCCCATTCTTTTGATGCTTCTTCCAAAGTTCTTACTTTGCCTTCACGAATATTTTTGATTCCAGTTTCAATTTGATCAAGTTCGTTTTCAGATAATAACAAATCTTCTTTTGTATTTTGTATTAACCTTTTAACAACAGAATCCAAAGATTCACCACTATAGTTTTTTAATGATTCAAGTTCATCTTTTGTTTTCATTTCAAGTCTTGCTGAAGTATACATATAATCACCCATATATATGCATATAAACATATATAAAAATGTTCCTAAATCTTCACCTAACATAGAAAACTAATAATTTTTTTATTCATACGCGTTTCTATGATTCCGTGCCGGTGGAGCCAAAGCAACCTAATTTTTATTTTTGAAATCTTAAAATTCATTTTGAAAGTGTCCTATAAATTGTGTTTTTTATTCACCCTTGCACTTCCCTCTCGCCAATCATGGCGAGTATAATCAAAACTTTGTTTTTTTGTAAAGCATAGGCATGCACGACTTAGGTTGTTTGTAAGTGAAATTAATTAAGCTTTTTGTAAATATTTTTTCTGTGACCAATTCTTCTTACTTCAATTAGCTTATTTTTATAATCCAAAATAACTATTGCTCGATAATCCCCAGCCCTTATTTTATGATATTCGAATCCTTCAAGCTTTTCTAAATGAGGATCTTCTTTTTGAGAAATTTGTTCAAGTTTTTTCAAAACTTGTATAATTGCACTCATATCCAGTCCCAACAAGTCTCTTTGAGATTGAGGCAAATACTTCAAAGTCCACATTTATTTCGCCCCTTACAACCCAAGTTGTTTTTTCATTTGTTCGTGACTTATTCCTTTTCCAGCTTTTGATTCAGCAAGAGATTGTAGTAATCCTGCACGAAAATCAACAGTGTACTTACCTTCATCATCACCATCTGGAACCAAAGCTAAAAGTTTATTTAAAACATCATCAATACTTTCACGCTTGTAAATTTTTAGCCCTTCAATTTTTTGTTTTGTAGAATCAGCTACTCTAACAGTACTATACATATATAACCACCTATATACTTGTAAATGAACATATATTTAAATGTTTCTAGGGTTCCGTGCCGGTGAAAAAAATTTAATCCTTTTGCCTTGAACTAATATGCTTCGTCATGATGTCTTATTTTTTGAAAATAAACTTTATTTTTATCAGGATAAAATTTGAAGAATAAAACATAATGTTTGTAAACATGTACTCTTTTATAATTACTTAAATCATTTCTAAGATTTTTGTAAAAATTGATTGATTCAGGATCTCGATTAATAATTTCTTCCATTTTCTTTAAAGTTGCTTCATATAATGGCTTATTCTTTTTCGCCAATTTTTTTAATGTAAGCTCTAATTCATCTGACTGACTAAAAGAAAGTGACATTTATGCACCTTCAATTTCTTTTCTAAGTTCTTCAATGGAAGTGAAAGTTTTTTTGTTTTTCTTTTTTTCATGTTCTTTTGTATCTTTAATAATTTCTTCAATTAATTCATTCTTCACTTCAGGATAATTATCAACAAGTCTATTCAAAAGCGAATCAAATGTTTCTCGATCATACTCTTTTAATAATTCAAGCTTATTTTTTGTTTTCATTTCAACTCTAACTGTAGTATACACCATATATCACAATATATTAGTATATAACCAAATATATAAATGTTTTGTAAGTACAATGCCGGTGAAAAAAGTTAATTCTTTTGCCTTGAGCTCAAGAGGGCGAGTAAAATCAAAAAATTTTATTTACATAATAAAACTAACTAGGAACTTTAAAAACTAATTTACTTCTTCCTAACAATATTTTTCTAAAGAGTAATATGCGAACCCCAACGCAATACCATCTTATTTATGAACAACTTTGTCGCGAGCACTTTTTCCAATGGCATCAATTCTTACAATAGCCTCATCGACTCTTTTAGAAGTTGTTCCAAATTTTTTGGCTAAATCTAAAACACTTGTTCTTCCATGTTTATTAAGATATTTTAGTAATTTTAAATCCAAGTTTGCGCGTTCTCTGGCCCCACTATTGGTTTTAAGTGTAAATAATGTTAAATTATGTCCGCTCACTTCCTGCCCTAACTTACCACCTTCAACAAAAACTTGTTTTTGTTCTAATTCACAACCATAAATTTGAGCAAAATTACTCAATCTTTTAAAAAAAACATTCACTGATTTTGATTCTTTTTTGGACTTAGCAAAAACAAATTTTGACCCGTATTTATTTAAGAGGGTTCTCATAAAAGAAAGCTCTGGACCATTTCCAAGTAAAAGTGGAAAGGGTTCAAATGAGAATGTCCAATCATAAACTTTTTTTCTTTGAGGAATGATTTCAGCCGGCACAACACCATATTTAACTCTTTCATTATTTATTCGGGCTTTTGCAAAGTTAGTCATTTCAGGACTAATATCTGTATATTTTAAATTACAAAACTTGCTAAGTTCTCTTGCCCAATCCCCATAACAACCTAAAACAAAAACAACATTTTGTTTTTTTCCAATTCCAAGTTTTCTGCCTAGCGCATTATCTTTTGGAACAAATGCTTGAAAATCCACATTCGCTCCTGGTTTCCACCCTTGGTAATATTTAAGTTTTTTTCTAAATTCTTTATT
>CAZVWD010000025.1:0-9098 GCA_964630715.1 uncultured archaeon | reverse complement strand
AATGGGAGGACTGGCAGAATATTAATGAATTTTATTTTAATGAAAAAAAAATATCCTCCAATAATTATTAGAAACAAATTTAGAGAATTCTATTTAGATGAACTTTCAGGTGCTGATGAACAAAACTTATTTTCAAATGAAATTGATCACTATGAAAAACTTATTAGATTTTGTGCGGACGAATTTGTAACTAACTACTGGAATAATTTTCTTTAAATCTCGACTTAAGTCTTTCTCATAAGCCCGTGCCTTGGGCTCAAGCGAACGTCTTATCAATTATTTATGGGATGGTGGAAGTTTTGAATTAACAAAATTTACCAAGATTCAATTTTCCATTCAAGCATAATGTCATTATCAATATTAATTTCAGAAATTCCAACATTTGAATAATTGCCATCTTGATAAAGTGCCCAATATTGTTGGTTGCCTGGGGAAACTCCTGCTATTGAAAGAATCATTACTCCAAAAACATACTGGGTATATTCTACAACAGTTAATTCTTGCATAGCATCTAACGCAGTGGTACCCGCAACAAAAGAATCAGTTGCATCTAAAATAATTACTCCATTTTCATCAAATGCTTTTAAAATTAAATCATAATAAACTTCAGGTTCAGTATTATTGTCTGGGAAATAATTATTCGTAACATAAGTTGTCGCCCTATCTGTTGTTAGGGGTGTTTCTTTACTTTCAACATTCACAATTATGCTTGGAGAAAAATTCTGGTCTTTTTGAGCAAACATATTTGAATCAAAAGTAATTGGTGGTGTAATAACATTCACATCAATATAATTATTGATTATTGGTTGTGGGCAATTATTGTTTATTACAGCCGTTCCTTGTCCTGCAAAAAAAATCATAAAAATTGCTAAAACAATTAGAATAATTTGGACAAAGTGAAGTTTTATTTGCATACTAAATGATGATTTACCCATGGATTTAAATACTTGTTAATTATGATAATACTTATTACCATTAAGGGTAATACTAGGGTGATTTAGTTGGATATTTTTAAAACACTTGGAAACAAAAACAGAAGAAGCATTATAACAATTCTTCTAAAACAAGAAATGCACTTATCTGCACTCGCAAGAGAATTAAATATATCTGTGCCAGTTTGTTTAAGACATTTAATAATTTTAGAAAAAAGTAATATAATTGAAAAAAGAAATGTTGGTGGAACCCATATATTTCAAATTAAAAAAGAATCAATGAAAAAATTACACACTTTAATGGATTTACTTGATGAAGAACACATAATTAAAGTTAACAAAGGAAGCAACTTAGCAGATGCTTTAAGAAAAGTTCCTGGAATAAAAATTGAAAAAACAAAACAAGGTGATTTTATTTCAAGTGTTGATAAATCAGCAGGTTATTTTATTTACGAAGTAAATGGAAAATTAGAAGGTATGTCTCCAGATAAAATAAAAATTGACAAAGATACAACTGTAGAACTTAAACGACTCTTGCCTGTAGTTGGAAAAAAAATTTCAATAAAATTGAGTTAATACTTTTTGATAATTAAAATTCAATTTGTTTTTGTCCAAAGCAAACAAATATATACAAAAAATTAGTGTTATTTATAAGAATTCAAATAGGAGGTTTAGTTATGTTTGAATCAATAGGTAGAAGTTTTGAAATAACAAAACAAAGTTTTAATGTTGTTAAACAAGATAAAGAATTATTATTGTTTCCAATATTAGCAGCATTTTTTTCAATGATCTATATTATTGCATTAATTTTTCCAGTAATATTTACTGATATTATTGCAAGTTTAATTGGAAAAGAAGCATTTGCAATAGCAGAATACGCAATTTATTTTGTAGTTTATTTAGGACTATCAGTAATTGCAACTTTCTTTAATGTTTGTGTAGTATACACTGCAAAAAAAAGATTTGAAGGAGGAAATTCAGGAGTAGGTGAAGCAATAGGTTTTGCATTCTCAAGAATTCATTTAATCTTTTTGTGGGGAATAGTTTCTGCAACAGTAGGATTAATATTAAGATTAATTGAAAGCGTAACAGAAAATGCTGGTGCAGCTGGAAAATTAATCGGACAAATTATTGTAGCTATTTTAGGTGGGGCTTGGGGAATAATGACTCTCTTTGTAGTTCCAGCAATGGTTTATGATGGTTTATGTCCAAAAGGAGCAATAGCAAAATCTTTACAAGTTTTATCAAAAACTTGGGGTGAAAGTCTAGTTAGATATTTTGCTTTAGGATTTGCACAAGCAGCATTTATTATTTTAGGAATAATTCTTGGAATAATACTTATTGTTGTTGTTGCGCCAATAATGCCAGTATTAACATTAGTAATTTTGTTATTAATGGTAATCTACTTTGTAATGGTTGTGTTAGTATTCCAAATACTTAACAGTATTTTCAATACAGCGCTATATGTTTATGCAGATAAAGGAATAATCCCAAGTGCATACTCACAAGAAACTCTTCAAGGTGCGTTTAAATCAAATAAAAAAAAATCAATGTTTTAAATTAGGGGAAAAAATCCCCTTTTTTTCTTTTTTTTTAAATATTTTTGCCATTTAATTATGTCTTGATGAATTTTAACAAAATTAAATTTAACCACAGAAAGAATTAAATATCATAAAGCGTTGTTTTTTTAATGGGTGAAGAGATTAAAGATTATTTAAGGCTGCAACTGGCTGAGGGTAAATCTGAATCATTTTTAAGAGATTCTTTAAAAGAAGCAAATATTCCAGAAACAGTTTTGGATGAAATATTATTAGAACAAAAGAATAAAATAAATACTCCTTTTAAAATTATTCCGCCAAAACCAACTTTTTCAAAAACAACTGTGTTAACTGACGATTATTTAGAAAAACACTCAAAAAAAGCAAGTCGGGTTGAATTAACTAAAAACCAGAAGATAATCTATGTTTTACTTGGGATTGTATTAAACTTTATTTTTAGTTTAATATTAATTTTTGGAAAATCAATTAGTCTGGAGTTTGGAAATCTTGCTGGTTTGTTTATTAACATAATCAGTTCGGTAATAATTTTTATTGGAGCGATTGGTTTTTTTGCATTTAGAAAAAAAAGTTTTTATCAGTATCTTGCACTTGGCTTAATTTTGTTTTATGTAATAATCCTTATTTTGTTGGTTATTTTAATGATTTTTGGTTTATTTTTAAAAAATTAAATTTAATCAAAGAATCATTATGTAGTATTCACTTTGTATTTTTTATTTGGGTGTAAGATTATAAATTATAAATTAAAATTTACTCTTCAGTTATTAGTGCATATAAAAAATAATTCAAATTATTAAATAGTTGTTTTTATAATATATTATTATGTCGCAAAGATTTACTGTTGTTGAAGGTGAAGTTGCTTTTGGTGGGCCACCATTAAATTCAAATTACATAAAAATTTATGATTCGGGTAAATTGGTTGCTAGTGTTATATGTCGTCAAAAAAAAGGTTCAATTGAGATCAATATACGCACAGTAAATTTAACAAAACAAGTTAATAGCTTACATTCAGATTATGTTTTTAATAATTTATTTGGTAGAACTTTAGCAAAAGAACTTTTAGCTCGTTCTTATAGGTGGGGTAAAAAAAGAGGGTTATCAAAATTTTATGTGCATGATACAAGTTCAGCTGGGAAAGCTCTTGTGAGAAAAGCAATAGAACAAGGAATTATTGATAAATCTGGAAAAATATTAACTGCTCTTCAACAACCAATTAAATTTCAAACTGTTCAACAAGATTTAAATTCGTTAAATTCTTTTAGGGTAGGTAATGGTTTGTCACAAATTAATCAAACTGAATATGCTGCACTTTTATCAAAACATATTCCACTTGTTCAAAGAAAATATCCAAAATTATTAGGATCTATTAAAAAAACATTTTCAAAATTGTTTAGACGGCGTTAACAATTAGGTTGATTACGAAACTCGTTTTTTTAATTGCCTTTTTTAAAGAAATTGGAGTTTTAATTGTTTGTAATGGATGAATTAGCAAAAGACTTAAATCAAATGCTGATAAAAAATAAAACTGTTTTTAATTTACTTTCAATTAAAGGAAAAGAAATGTATTATCCAACACATGGGATTCTTTCACAAACAAAAGAAGCTAGTGGAAAAGAAATAAATGCAACAATTGGAATGGCTTTTGATGAAGAAAAACAAATTCTTTACCTTGATTCAATTAAAAAAAATGTTTTGTTAACTGGTGAAGAAACATTTGCTTATGCTCCCAGTTTTGGGTTTGAAGAACTACGAAAAAAATGGGCTAATGAAATCATAAAAAAGAACCCCACAATTAAATCACAAATAAGTTTACCTGTTGTTACAAGTGCTTTAACTCACGCATTAAGCATAGTTGGATTTCTTTTTGTAAATGATGGGGATGAAATAATAGTGCCTGATTTATTTTGGGGAAATTATAAATTTATTTTTGAAAAATGGTTTGGAGCTAAAATAAAAACATTTCAAACATTTGATTCAGAAGGAAATTTTAATGTTAACGAATTTTCAAATGTTTTATCCCAAGGCAATAATAAAAAAATTGTATTGCTCAATTTCCCAAATAATCCGGCAGGATATACTCCAACTAGTGTTGAAGCAGATCAAATTGTTAAAATAATAAAAGATAACGCTGAAAAAGGAAAAGAAATTTTATGTATTATTGATGATGCTTATTTTGATTTAGTTTATGGGGAAAACATAATAAAAGAATCAATCTTTTCACAACTTGCAAATATTCATGAAAATGTTTTAGCCATTAAACTTGACGGTGCAACAAAAGAATATTATGCTTGGGGGATAAGAATAGGGTTTATTACATACGGAACAAAAAATGTTGGAGGAATAAAAGAAATATATTCTGTTCTTGAAGCAAAAACAGCTGGAGCAATAAGAGGAAATATTTCAAATGCTTCTATGCTTTCACAATCACTTTTAATTAAAGCACTAAATGATCCATCTTTAACTAGTGAAAAGGAAAAAAATTATTTATTATTAAAAAAAAGATATGAAAAAGTAAAAGAAGTTCTTGCTAATGAAAAATACAAAGAATACTTTAAAGCTTTACCATTTAATTCAGGTTATTTTATGTGTATTACAATAAAAGAAATTGATGCAGAAGAAGTGAGAAAAAAATTGTTAGAGAATTATTCAACTGGAGTAATCGCAATTGGAAACAAATTAAGAATTGCATATTCTGCAATTCCAACAAACAGTATTGAACAATTATTTGAAAATATTTATTTATCTTGTAAGGAGTTGAAAAAATAATGGAAAAAAATTATAGTTTTTTTGGAAAACAAGTACTAATTTATAACGATGGGAAAATACCTGCTTATTCTGACGATTTAGCACACTCTGAGCTGTTTAAAGAAATGTTAACTTCATACATCGCGGATTTAAAATTAAAAAAATCATCACTACTTGAAATATTTAATGGGGAAATTGATAATGAACAAATTATTTTTTTATTACAACAATTAGGTCGATACAACAAAGATTCAATTATTAAAAAATATCCTGAATTAGAAATATATTTTAAAAATTTATACAAATTAAATCAATTTGTAGAAAATTTTTATAATTACTGGCGAACATTTGAAAGATTTTTTGTATGCTATTCTGATGACAAATTAATGTTCCATCATCATGAATCTCCATACACTACATTTAATCATACAATTGATCAACTAAATAATTTGGTTAGAAAATTATATAGGGATATTTGTGAAAATATTACTGACACTCGTCCACGAGTATATAGGCAAGTACATGCCGCAGCTCAAGTTGGTTTAATTGTTGTTAAAGAAAAAAACTTGTTGCCAACACCTTATGATAAATTATCAAATATTAGTTTTATTAAACAAGTTTTAATTGAACCGCCTTTAATAATTGACCCTCCAATGAATAAACGAACAGGAGAATTTGTGAAAATTGATAAAAATCCAATGAATTATGTTTCAGAATTAAATGCTGAAGAGTGGTTATGTTATCCGGCTCAAGTTGGAGACTTAATAATTCATATTTATTTTAATAATCAATTTATTGGTCTTGGTGCAGCGTTGTCAAATTTGTTTGAACTAGTGACTGATGAACAAATGACAAAAAAACCAGATGGAATTTTTTTATTTGGGATAAGCGAAAAAGAATCTGAACAAATTAGCAATGAAAAAATAGCTTTTTTTGATGATGAACAAAACAATGTGTTGGTTGGAGTAGTTCCAATTGGAGATGAATTTGGGTATTTTGGTTATCTTAAAAAAATGGTTTTAACAATTCATAACGCAATAGTAATGAAAAGAAATAATTTTCCAGTACATGGCGCAATGGTTAGAATTTTAACAAAAAATAACAAAACTGCAAACGTCATAATTATGGGTGACACTGGAGCAGGAAAATCAGAATCCCTTGAAGCATTTAGAGCCCTTGGAGAAGATGTAATAAGTGAAATGACAGTTATTTTTGACGACATGGGAAGTTTGAAAATAATTGATGATAAAATAAAAGCATTCGGTACAGAAACAGGTGCATTTGTAAGATTTGATGATCTTTCACCAGGATTTGCATTTGGAAACATTGACAGATCAATCATAATGAGTCCTCAAAAAATAAATGCTCGTGCAGTTCTTCCAATAACAACAATCGAAGAAGTTTTGAAAGGACAAAATGTAGATTATTTCTTATATGCTAATAATTATGAAGAATTAAGTGAAGAAAAATTAGTTCTTGAAAAATTTTCAAATTATGAAGATGCGATTAGTGTTTTTCGCGAAGGAGTAAGTATGAAAAAAGGAACTACTACTGATGTGGGAATAACAAAAACTTACTTTGTAAATGTTTTTGGTCCTCCTCAATACAAAGAAAAACACGATATGTTAGCAGAAAGATTTTTCAAAAAACTTTTTGAACAAGGCGTATTTGTTGGGCAAATAAGAACAAGACTTGGAATTAGTGGTAATGAATCAAGTGGGCCACTTGAAGCTGCAAAAGCACTTCTTGAATTAATTAAACAACAAGAATAATTAAAATTAATTATTCTTTGTTTATTATTTTTTAATTAATATAATTTGGTGAATAATTGGTTTTTTTTTATGAAATTGGTATTTAATTAAATAGTTTTAATTTCTATTGAATTATATTTTGGAATAGCATAAATTGTTTGTTTTACTTTTTTTAACACTATCAGCCCAAGATTGTTTAATTGTTTTATATCGCGACTAATCGCTTCTTTTTTTCTTTTTAAGTTATATGCTATTACTGAAAGTGATTTAGGGTCATTTAGATTTTGTACTTCAACTAAATAATTAAGTAAATCAAGTTTTGAAGGAGATAACAATTTGTTTAATTGAGCAAAATTATCTAAATAAATAGCGTTTTTTGGGCTATTTGTTAAATCTATTTTTTTGTTTAATAAATCATCAAAGTCTTTACTAAAGTTTCCACCAATAATTATGTGTAATGTTGAATCAGTTTTTTCTTTCTTTGCAACCATTTTATTTTCCTCTATTATTGTTATTAATATTATTATCAAATATGTTTATTAACATATATGTTAAATAACATCAATGTTAATTAATTTAAATTTTCCACTTTCGCTTGTATTTAACTAAATAATTTTTCCAATTATCTAAAATATCTTTTTTAAATGCAATAATTGAAACGTTATTTATTTGACTAGGCAAACAATCTTCACCCTTTGCATTCAATTCACTAAAATATTTGTGAACATGGCAAACTCCATGAGAACCATCATATTTTATGATTTCATAAATAATTTCTTGTTTGTGATAAATTAATATTAAACAGAAATTAATGGGGTTTTTAGAAATTATGTCAAAATCTATTTCTGTAACAAGATTACATTGGGCATTAGAATCTAAAACTTTGTCTCTTTTAAATTTTATAATTTCCATATTTAACAAAAGAATGCTTGTTTAATTTCTTTTTAAACACTTTTAGAGTGTCATGCCGGTGAAGAGTAAATTATTTTGATTTAGTTTGTCAATTTATTTGTTTGTAAATAATTGCGTTAATTGTTTTGATTTCATCTTTGGCAAGTTCATTTATTTTACAATTATTACGTCGCAAAACTTTGATGTTGCTTGGTAAAACGAGTGTTACTTTTTTTGCAAGGTTTTGCCATGTGTTGGCTATTTATGTCTAAATTTGTTTCATTTATACAAGAGCTAATTGATTTTGTTTTACTTGTTGCCATGAATTTTGTGTTTTCGAGTATTTTGTAATATAAATTAGTGTTTACTGTGTTAATTTGAGTTAATAATTGTGTTTAATTATGTTCGGGCTCAAAAATAGGGATATCTTCATCTTTAAGTAAATGTTTGTCTGTTCTAGGTTTTGAAACTTTAGTAACTGGTTTTGGTTTTTTTGTATTTTTTAAATCATCATCAATTTCAAGATTATGTTTATTGTGTGCATGAGGTGCTTGTGGTTTATTAAAATTTAATTTTCCTTGTTTGTTTAAAACAAATATTGCTCCGCCAACAACCCCTGCGATAATCAATATTATCACGCCAAGAATTATTAGTGACATAATATCTCCTGATAAAATATCTAAACTTGAAGTTTCTGTTTCACTAATAATTTGAGCATATTTTCCTTGTGCTTCTAAAGTTTTTGAATTTGCAAGTACTAAATTTGTATCAAGTAAGCCCTCAGCTTCTGCGCTCAATGCGTCCGCTTCATCTTTTAGAATTTGTTGAGCTGGAGTTAAAACAAGTCCAGCAATAATCTTTGTATCAATCCCATTTTTCACCACAGTTAATTCATTTAATTTTGTAATAACATTTTCACGTGTTAACGTAGGAGTTGAGTTAGTATCCTTATTTACATCAACAGGAGTAAATTTAAATATAATATTTTTGCTAACTTGTGCAGTAAGTCCGGCTTTATCTGTCGCAATTGCTTTTAACACAGAACTTTTACTTTTGTCAACGATTAATTTAATTTTCCATTTATTTACGTCTAGTGTTGCATTGCCCAAACTAACATTGTCTAAAAATAATTCAACCTTTTGGATTTCAAAATTATCTGTCGCAATAACTTCAATATTAGTGTCTGCTGTAAATTTTTTATTTGTATCTATATTTGCAAAACT
>CAZVWD010000024.1:0-9208 GCA_964630715.1 uncultured archaeon | reverse complement strand
TCGATTGTTTTTATTTACACAATGTACTTAAATTTTGTTGGACCTCTTGAAAGATTTGCTTGGCAAATTAGAAATTTATATACTGGCCTAGCCGATTTTCAAACATTAACACAATACCTTGATATTGAAAATGAAGTAAAAGATAAACCAAGTGCAAAAAAATTAAAAGTAAAAAATGGAAAAATTCATTTCAAAAATATTTCATTTAAGTATAATAAAAGAAAAATAATACAAAATTTAAATCTTGAAATTAACCCAAATGAAAAAGTAGCAATTATTGGACATTCGGGTTCAGGAAAAACAACTCTTGTAAAATTACTTTATAGATTATATAATTTAAATGAAGGCGAAATTTTAATTGATGATAAAAATATTGCAAATTTAAAACAAGAATCTCTTAGAAATGAATTAAGTATTGTTCCACAAGAAGGAATTCTTTTCAATGACACAATTGAAAATAATATTTTATTTTCAAACCCTCATGCTACAAAAAAAGAAATAAAAAAAGCATTAATAAAAGCACAATTTTACAAATTTGTAAATTCTTTACCTGACAAAACACAAACAATGGTTGGAGAACGAGGAATAAAACTTTCAGGTGGAGAAAAACAAAGACTTAGTATTGCACGAGCAATACTTGCAAACAAAAAAATACTTGTTCTTGATGAAGCAACAAGTGCACTTGATTCAAAAACAGAAAAAGATATTCAAATTGCCCTAACAAAACTAATGCAAAATAGAACTTCAATCATAATTGCTCACAGATTAAGCACAATTATGCATGCGGATAAAATTATTGTACTTGATAAAGGTAAAATTGTACAAAGTGGAACACATAAACAATTAATAAAACAAAAAGGAATTTACAAAGAACTTTGGGGATTACAAAAAGGCGGATATTTACAAGAATAAGTTTTTATATGACAAACTAATTATCATAATATGGCAGTAAAAAAACATGCAATTAAATCAAAAACCGTTAAAGGATCTGGACTAATTCCAGAAAGACAACGACTCATTGATGAACATTCAATTGCCGTTGGGACAAATCCTCACGCCGCAGCAAAGATTGCAACAAGAATAGCTGCAATAGAACTAGCAGTTAATAGCCATGCAACAATCGAACAATTAGAGTCCCAAAGAGATGAAATAAAACAAAGATTAAATAGATTAAAAGACAAACGAACTACTAAAAAACTATCTCCTGAAGAAGTCAGATTAGGTTTACTTTTAAAAACAAAAATTAGCGTTATAAACGCAGCAAGAAAATTAGTTACAGAACACAAACAAAAATA
The DNA here is from genome assembly GCA_964630715.1 of uncultured archaeon. Lineage (GTDB taxonomy): Archaea > Iainarchaeota > Iainarchaeia > Iainarchaeales > JAAZKV01 > JABIDZ01. The sequence goes on along the minus strand of CAZVWD010000024.1, from coordinate 7,913 downwards.
CAAATTGTAAAATTAAACGTTAAAGCAACTTTTTTAAATAACAAAACCCTACTTTTAACATGGAATTACTCATATTAAATCCATTGTTCATAAACATGGCACAAATTGTAATTGTTGCAATTATTGTTTATGCATTACTAAAAAAACTAAAACAACCAAGTTTATTTGCATATATTATTGCAGGAATTATTATTGGGCCACTAGTACTTGGAAAATTTGATTTTAATTTTTTAGGATTACCATTTAATTTAGGAATCACACACATCAGTGAAGAAGTAAGATTACTTTCAGAACTTGGAATCGCATTTTTACTATTCTCAATTGGAATTGAAACAAGTGTTTCTAAATTATTAAAAATTGGAAAACCAATTATTATTGGAACAGTACTCCAAGTAATTGCAGTAATTGGAATAACCTTTGTATTAACAACATTTACAGGACTTCTTAGTTTTGAACAAGCATTATTTGTAGGAACAATATTAGCATTTTCATCAACAACAATTGTAATAAAATTATTATCAGATAAAAACGAAACAAGCACATTAAACGGAAGAATAATGATTGCAATATTACTTGTACAAGATTTCTTAGTAATAATATTTGTACCACTTCTTGCAGAAATTGGATTAATTGCAGACCCACTCTTTATCCCATCAATTATAGGAAAAAGTATTTTATTAATTTTAATTGGAATATTTGCAAACAAAATAGTATTCCCAAAATTATTTCGTGTTGCAGAAAAAGAACCCGAATTATTTTTACTTTCAAGTATTGCAACAGCATTTGCATTTATTGTTGTAAGTGAAATACTTGGAATACCTGCAAGTATTGGAGCATTTATCGGAGGACTTGCACTTAGTACCCTCCCATACAACCTTGAAATATTTTCACAAATCAGAGCACTGCGAGATTTTTTCATTACAATTTTCTTTGTCTCACTTGGAGCAGAACTTTCATTTTCATTTGGAGCATTACCAATAGCATTAATGGCAATTATCTTTGCAATAATATTTTTGATAAAACCATCCATAATATTCATGATAACTCTTATTGCAGGATATGGTTCAAAAACAGGTGTAAAAGTAGGAATTAGTTTAGGACAAGTTTCAGAATTTGGTTTTATTTTAGCAGCAATTGGTTCAACAGCAATTGGCGCTAGCGGAGTAGCAATAATAAGCAATGATTTATTTTCATTTTTAATAACTGCAATTGCACTTTCAATGATAATAACCCCATACCTAACAACAAACTCAAGTTATATTGCACAAAAAATTTATGACCAAGTTGAAAAACTCCCAAAATATTTTAGAAAAAAATATTTTAACAGAAAAATAAATGAACTACAAAAAATACCCAGTAAAAAAGAACTTGAAAACCACATAATAATTTTAGGTGGCGGAACAGTTGGAAGAGGACTTGCAAAAGCACTACACACAAATCACCAAGTACTTGTAGTTGATCATGATCCTGAAGTTGTTCGTGAAGGACTCAAAGATGGCTTACCTTATGCTTATGGAACAAGTGAACATGATGGAGTTTGGGAAAGAATTGATTTAAAAGACGCAAAATTACTAGTAATAACCATGCTTAATCATGATGAAGCAAGACATGCAATAAAAAATGCAAAAAGAGTTTGTCCAGACATAAAAATATTTGCAACAGCACATTATTTTGAAGACACTTTAAACTATTACAAAATGGGAGTTGATTTTGTAGCAATGCCTTCAATAATAGGAGCCAATATATTCCTAAAAAATATTTCAGAATTCCTTGAAACAGGAAAATTATACCAAATACAAAATTACAAAAATGAATACTTACGATATCTTGAAGATCAAGTAGAAGAAGAACAAAGATATAAGAAAAACACTTACATCTAAAAGAAAAAAACACTTACATCTAAAAGAAAAAAAAAACATTTAATTTTAAATTCATTAATATTATGTATAAGTTATAATAAAAATAAATTATTTTTTTATTGCAAGTTTAATATCATCTTTATTAATTGTTTTTCTTTTTGCATGTTTTGAAAATAAAGAAGCATCCCCTGCAATCTTCATACCCATTTCTTCTAAATGTTCTGCAAGTAATTTAGCTGCATCTTCACTAACTCTTAACCCTGAACTCTTTCTAATAATTCTATCTGCTGCCGCAACTGCTATTTCAACCATATTTTCAACTCCAATTTTAGATTAAACCTTAATATTAACATAAAAACCATAAAAGAATAAAAACCTTACTTTAAAACGCAAAACCTCACCTAAAAAATAATGTTTAAATATAGAGACGTACATAATATTAATGATTAAAATGGAAGATAAAGAAAACAAAAACGAATTCATGTACTATGTACAACCACACAAAAATATTTTCCAAAAAATACTTGATCTTCTCTTACTCTTGCTTGCATTATAAGGCAGCAGGTTATTTCTTTTTGAAAAAATTTCTTGCAACATTGTTTGCCTACTAAATTAAAAAGAAATTCTTTTGCAAGGATATGGGAGAATTAAATATGAAAGAAGATGAAATTAAGATTTTTGATACAACTCTAAGAGATGGCGAACAAAGTCCTGGCGCAAGTATGACCAGTGAAGAAAAAATTATTATTGCAAAACAACTTGAAAAACTTGGCGTAAATATTATTGAAGCTGGTTTTCCAATTGCAAGCGAAGATGATTTTCTAGCAGTAAAAAATATTGCTTCGGAGATAAAAAAATCAACTATTGCAGGACTTGCTCGAGCACTTGAAAAAGATGTTCGCAGAGCAGGAGAAGCAATCATTGATGCAAAACACGCAAGAATACACACCTTCATTGGTACAAGTAATGTTCAAATGGAAAAACAATTTAATATTACTAAGAAACAGGCAATAGAGATGAGTGTAAATGCTGTTAAAATTGCTCGCGAATATACTGACGATGTTGAATATAGTGCAATGGATGCTACAAGAACAGATAAAGATTTTTTATTTAAAATTCTTGAAGAAACAATTAATGCTGGAGCAACAACCGTAAATATTCCTGACACTGTAGGTTATGCGCTACCACAAGAATTTGGAGAACTTATAAAAGAAATAAAAGAAAAAGTACCAAACATTAATGATGCAATAATTTCAGTACATTGCCATAATGATTTAGGACTTGCTACTGCAAATTCTCTTGAGTCAATAAAAAATGGAGCAAGACAAATCGAATGTACTATTAATGGAATTGGTGAACGCGCTGGAAACGCTGCACTTGAAGAAATTGTAATGGGCCTAAAAACAAGAGCGGATGTTTATAAAAAACTTGAAATGACAATTAACACAAAAGAAATAATTCCAACAAGCAGAATGGTTAGCAAAATAACTGGACTTGTGGTTCAAAGAAATAAAGCAATTGTTGGAAAAAATGCTTTTGCACATGAATCAGGGATACACCAAGACGGAGTTATTAAACACAGAGAGACTTATGAAATAATGAACCCTTGCGATGTTGGACTTGAAAGTAATGATATTGTTCTTGGAAAACACTCTGGGCGTACAGCAATCGCACAAAGAATTAAACAACTTAAAATAGAAGCAAGTGAAGAAGAAATAAATAATTTTTTTCCAATGTTTAAAAGAATCGCTGACGTAAACAAAGAAGTTACAGATAGAGATATACTAAACCACTTCAAAAAGAAAGAATTATTTGGACAAGATTTAGTAAACTAAAATAATTCAAACAAAAGTTATACAAAAAAAATAATTAATAAAAAAAATTAAAATTAGTTAGAGTGAGAGAATATCTCTTACTCTTTTAATTTCTTTTTTAATATCACTAACTTTAGTATAACGCATATCTTCTTCAATAACAATTGGAACATTTAAATCTTTTAAAGAATCAATTGATTTTAAAAAATCTCTACCAACTTTTTCAAAAGTTAAGTGATCTTTATTATATCTATTATTACTAAAATGAACTTGTTTAATTCTTTTTTTCCATTTTTTTATAATAAGTTCTGTTTCATCTATTCCCCAAAAATATGCATGAGAAGCATCAAGACACAAACCAAAATCATCATTCTTTTCAAGTATCTTTTCAAAAGAAAATCTTCTATCAACAATATCTTTTTTAGGAGTCATATTTTCAGTAATAAAATTTAATTTAGGTAATTTACTTGGCAAAATATTTTGTGGATGAACAACAATTTGTTTCGCATTCATTTTTTTATAATCACTTTTAGTATTGTTCAAAAGTTTTATTAAATTCATTTTCATTAACTAAATCAATTGATAATTTAAACGGCGAATGAACACTATTATATTTATAATGTTTTAATATTTCAAAATCTTTTTCAGCAGGAATTCTTTCATTATAAAATTTACCATAAGTATATTCAACACCATCAATATCAAGCTGTGAAATTAAATCAATCACATCAATCTTATTCCAAAAACGCCACAAATTTCCAGTAGCAAAACAAAGTGAACTCATACAATAATTAGAAATGCATAACATTAAATTTCTTTCCACCGGCATGGAACCCTAAAAGCATTTAAAAAGAAATTAAACTAGTAAATGAATATATGAGTAAATTAGTAGTTCTTGATGAATTAAAATCTAATGATTTTAAAATACAAAAACTTTCAGTTTTTGAGGATAAGAAAATTAGAAAAACTTGGCATAATGATGAATGGTGGTTTTCAATAATAGATATTGCACAAGCACTTACTGATAGCAAGGACCCAAAACAATACATTAAAAAAATGCGTTCGCGTGACCCTGAATTAAATTCCAACTGGGGTACAATTTGTACCCATCTTGAAATGAAATCATTAGATAATAAAAACAGAAAGACAAATTGTGTGAATATTGAAGGGGCATTTAGAATTATTCAATCAATTCCTTCACCAAAAGCTGAACCTTTCAAATTATGGCTTGCAAAAACAGGTTATGAAAGAATACAAGAAATAGAAAACCCAGAACTTGCACAAGACCGAGTAAAAGACTATTATGAAATGAAAGGTTATCCAAAAGAATGGATTGACAAAAGACTACGAGGAATTGCAATACGCCAAGAACTAACTGGTGAATGGAAAGAAAGAGCTGTAAAAGAGGGAACTGAATTTGCTATTCTAACAAACGAAATTAGCAAAGCAACTTTTGGAAAATCAACTACAGAATATAAAAAATACAAAAATTTACCAAAGAAAAACCAAAACTTACGCGACCACATGAATGATTGGGAATTAATTCTTACAATGGTTGGAGAAAAAGCTACAACTGATATTACAAAAGCTAAAGATTCACAAGGTTTTATAGAATGCAAAGATTCAGCACAAGAAGGTGGTGAAATTGCAGGAAATACTAAAAAGCAACTAGAAGAAAAAATTGGAAAAACCATTACAACAAAACAAAACTTTCTTCATTTAAACATGAAAATACAAAATAAAAAATTAAAGGGGTCGAATTCGAACCATTAAAAGTTAAACCTAAAAACTAATCACCAATAATAATATTTATGGCATTTATAAAACACGCTTTAATTAAGAAAGATACTATTCAAGCCAGAGTTTACCAAGAAGTTTTGGTAGGTAGAATTCTTGAAAATGGAAACTCACTAGTTGTTGCTCCAACGGCTCTTGGAAAAACCATTGTTGCGGTTCTTCTGGCAGCACACAAATTAAAAGAAAAAAATGCAAAAATATTGTTTTTAGCACCAACAAAACCACTTGTTGTACAACATGAAAAATCATTTAAAAAATTCTTAAATATTGACGAAGACAAAATTGTTTCAATTACAGGAACCACAAAACCAAGCGAAAGAGAAAAAATTTACAAAGAAAAAACAATAATTAATGCAACCCCACAAACAATTGAAAATGATATTTTAAATAGACGACTTAACCTAAAAGATTTTGAACTTGTAATATTTGATGAAGCCCACAGAGCAACAGGAGATTATTCTTATGTTTTTATTAACAAACAATTACAAAACCAAAATTCAAACGCATTAGTTGTTGCCCTAACCGCTTCACCCGGCGGAGACGAAGAAACAATAAAAGAAGTTTGTCAAAACCTAAGCATTAACAATATTGAAATAAAAAATTCAACCGACACCGATGTTAAACCATATGTTAATGAAATTTCAATTGACTGGATTAAAGTAGATTTACCAACAGAATTTAAAGAAATAAAAACAAACCTTGAAAAATTTCAACAAATACAATTAAATTTTTTAAAACAAATGCATGTTGCAATAACTACAAACAAAAAATATTATAATAGAATTAGAATTCTTGAGATGCAAAAAAGTATTACGCGAGCAATTACTAATGGAAAGAACCCAAGTATGTTTATGGCCGCAAGTAAATGTGCAGCACTCTTAAAAGTCGCACATGCTGAAGAATTAATTGAAACCCAAGGAATAGGCGCACTAAAAAATTACTTTGATAAAATAATAGAAGATGCACATAAAGGAAAAAGTAAAGCAGCAGTAAATATTATTGCAAGTGAATCAATACAAACCGCAATTAAACTAACTAACAAATTATTTGAAGATAATATCCAACACCCTAAATATAAAGAACTAAAAAAAATTATTTTAAACCAATTAAAAGCAAAACCAGAAAGTAAAATTCTTGTATTTAACCAATATCGTGATTCAATAAAAGCAGTTGTAAGTTTTCTTGAAACCGAAAAAGAAATTAATGTAAGTAAATTTATTGGCCAAGCAACAAAAGGTAAAGATAAAGGAATGAGCCAAAAAAAGCAACAAGAAGTTCTTGATGAACTAAAAAATGGAACACATAACGTACTTGTAAGTAGTTCTGTTGCTGAAGAAGGACTTGATATACCTGCAGTTGAAATGGTTATTTTCTTTGAACCTGTTCCAAGCGAGATACGAACAATTCAAAGACGTGGAAGAACAGGCAGACAAAGCAGTGGTAAAAATATTATTTTAATGACAAAAGGAACAAGAGATGAAGCATATTACTGGGCAGCAAGATCAAAAGAAAATACAATGCACACAACACTTAACAAAATGAAAGATGATCAAAATGAAAAACAAACCACTTTGAAAAAAAATAAATCAAAAAAATTAATGCTCAAAGGACAAAGCACATTATTTTCATTCAAAGAAGAAACAAAAGAAACTGATCTTGATTTAAAAAAAAACGACAAACATTTTAATGAAGAAGAAATAAACCTTAATAAAAAAGAAAAGGATTTTAGTACTGAAGAAGAAACAATGATTAATGAAGAAAAAAAAGAAATAATTTTTAGTGAAGATGAAAAAGAAATAATTATTTATGTTGATTCTCGTGAGCAAGCATCAAGTGTTACAAAAGATTTGTTTGATAAATGTAAAATTATTATGCAACAATTAAGCATTGGCGATTATGTTTTAAGCAATGATGTTTGTGTTGAAAGAAAAACCACAAAAGATTTTTTAGATTCAATTCTTGATGGTAGACTTTTTAAACAATTAATTGACTTGCACCAAAATTATTCAAAACCACTTATTATTTTAGAAGGAAATATTAATGATTTATTTAATTTAAGAAATTTACAAAAAAGTTCTATTATTGGAGCCCTTACAAGCATTGCACTTAATTACCAAATACCAATACTTACTACAAAAGATGCAGAAGAAACTGCCCAGTATTTACTTAACATTGCAAAACGAGAACAACAAGGAATTGATAAGGAAATAAAACTAAGAATGGGAAAAAAAGGTTTAACTTTATCTGACCAACAACAATTTATTATTGAAGGTTTGCCACTTGTTGGACCAACACTTGCACAAAATATGCTTGATGAATTTAAAACAATAAAAAATATAGTTAACGCAACAGAAGAAGAATTACAAAATGTAGCAAACCTTGGAAAACTTAAGGCAAAGAAGATTAGAAAAATACTTGACACAGAGTATAAAGAAGAATAAAA